>NZ_JAGPUP010000463.1:0-18900 GCF_018069605.1 Microvirga sp. HBU67558
CCCGACAAACTTACCTAGCCCGGAAAGTTGCATAAGCCGTGGATCACATCTGGGGGCAGGTCCAAGCCCAAGGATGCTTTGATCCGTGCCAATCCCTCCTTCGTCAGCGGTCCAATCCTGAGAAGATTGTGCCCTCCAAATGAAACCCGCTTTGAAAAGATGAGACGCACATAGCCAGTGCCCTGGAGCGGGAGGACATAGAGGCCGTCTGACCCTCCTGCGAGAAAGCAGCGCAACCCGACGTAGAGGCTTTCCTCGTATCCTTTGATCGCTCGGCTGGTCGCTGGGTGGATGACAAGCGTCATCTGCTTGCTCTCACAGACCTCTTCAACGGCTTCAAAGCTCAACACGACTGAACCTCCGAACGGCCAAGCAGCCCATGGGGGCAACGTCGCTCCCGAGGATCCTGTTCTCTCCAGGTTCACCTATCCATAAGGGGTGGCTTGCAGCCCCCCAACCGTGTGATTAGTTCCGTTTAGCACTCTGATGCGTCGAGTGCTAATATTGCTGGCCCGCGCAGACGAGTGCCCCATTTAAGAAACAACATGAGGCACCAGGGGTGGGCAGGATGAGCTTCGAGCAGGTCGAGGCGCAGGGCTTGGAGGCCTAGCTGGCGGGCTTGCGCGAGGAACTGGTCTCGAAGACCGATCGGGCCGATCCGGTGCGGCCGATGACAATCCCGAAGCCGGGTGACGGCGAGGGAGCGCTAGGCATTCCGACCCTTCGGGATCGGGTCGTGCAAACCACCGAAAAGCTCGTGCTGGAGCCGATCTTCGAGGCCGACTTCGAGGACAATGCCAACGGCTATCGCCCCGCGCGTGGGGCGATGGGTGCGGTCAAGGAAGTGCACCGGCTGATCTGCCGGGGCTGAACCGATGTGGTTGATGCTAACTTGTGCCTCTCCTTCGATACGAACCCGCACCGCGAACTCCTGCAATCGGTGGCGCGTCGGAGCGCAGATAGTTCCGTGCTGCGGCTGATCAGGCTGTGGCTGAAGGCACGAATCGAGGAACGGGGGTGGGAAACGGAGCGTTGCCGCATGGCCCAAGCTACCGCGCCCATCCTCGACTCTACGGAGCCTGCCGAAAGCGGAACTTCCGCAGTCCTAGGGTAAGCTGACCTTCAAAAACCCACGTCTAATGGCTTAGTTTGACCCGTTGCGGACTTCCCGGCTTTTCTTTCCCGGAACGGCTTTTTGTGGCAGTGGCAGCACTGACTGCATCAATGATGCCCGTACCCACCGATCCCACTCCGCCAAAGAGGACGATCGTCATGCAAGCCTTGGATCCACTCGACCACATCGCCATCAACGACGTCCTCTGCCGCTTCTTCCTAGCCTTCGACGAGAGGGACTGGGCAGCCATGGAAGCCTGCCTCGCAACGGAGGTCTTCATTGACTATGCCTCGTCCGGGCGGGAACCACCCAACACCATGAACGGCGCCGAGTTCGTCCAGCGCCGGCGGAATGCGGTTGATACCCTTGCCAAGCATCACAGCTTCTCCAACCTGCTGCTGTCGAACGAACCGGAGGGCGTGCGGGGGCGCTGCAACTATCTGATCCTGAGGTTCGACCGCGACTTCAAGGGGGAGGGTGAGGACTTCTACCATTCATGCGGAGCCTACGAGTTCCGGTTCGGCAAGGCTGAGGGCCTGTGGAAGATCTCCAGCATTACACAACGGGCGCTGCGGAGCTGGGGCAACCGGCAACTGCATGGCGGCACGCGCATGGCCGACGGGTAACACACGAAGGCCTGACCACTCAACCCGCAAGGACTGCCGACATGTTCCAGGAGGACGGCCGCTCACCGTGGGGCCATGTCGACAAGCGAGCGGCTCCAGTCGGCAATGAACCGCCTGCGCCTCTCCTCATCCTGAACCGCGAGCAGCGCTGGGCCGATCGCGATCGGACGGGCGATGCCTGCGCGTACGATGGAGGCTGCGCCCTTGATGCCGGCAGGGGCCTCTCCGGCGAAGCCGAAGAAGAAGGCCTCGCGCTGTGCCAGTGCCTGGCCCCGAGCTGACAGAAGGTAGTTCACGAAACGGGCTCCCGCGGCGGCATTGCCTGCGCCAACGGGGATCATCGCCCCCCGGCTGAGCACAAGAGTGTAGTCTGCGGGCATCACCAGTCCGAGTCTGGCTCCGGAACGGACACGGGCATAGGCATAGGACGCCAGCATGTTGTAGCCGATGAGGATGCGGCCTGCCTCGATTTCGTCGAGGATTTCGCCCGTGCAGCAGCGTACGACCGTGTGGGCGCGCCCCAGGCTTTCGAGGAGCCGGCCATAGGTGGTGGTCGTCTGCTGCGAGTCGTTAAAGGCCAGCAGATAGCCGATGCCCGACTGACGGATGTCATAGGTGCCGACGCGGCCTTGGTAAGTGTCAGGCTTCAACCGCAGAAGGTCGGCGATCTCAAGGTGTGTTTTCGGGACATCCTCGACGGGGACCCTGTCCCTATTGTAGACGAACGCCACGGGTTCGAAGGTAAATCCGAACACCTCGTCCCGCCAGTTGGCCCAGCGTGGAACCGTCTGGGTTTCCGGTGAGCGGACACTGCCTGCGCAGCCGTCATTGGCGAGTTTCACCAGTTGGTCGACGCCCGAGGACAGCAGCACGTCGCCCAAGGCTTGGCCATCCCGACAGGCCTTGGACGCCGCGGCGAAGAGATCGTTCGTGACGTACTCCACGAACACAACTCGGGTGTTGGGGTTCAGGAGCTGGAAGTCGCGGATCAGTGGCTCCATGGCCGGACGGTCGGTGGCGGCGTGGATCGACAAGACCTCCTGCTCGGCCTGCAAGGCCGGGAATGTGGGGGTCGGAATACCTTGAGCAAGGCCAGCTAGAGGTCGGACCGCAGCCCATAACAGACAAAGGCACAGAACCACGGGCCGACACGGCAGTCTCCTTGGACGGGTCATAATTTGAGTCCAATCCTGCTCGGCAGGCTCATGATGATGGCAAAGCCGTTCCCGTCGGCATGGCGGAAGGTCAGGCGTCCGCCATGTGCAGCCAGCACGTCCGCGGCAATCGATAACCCGAGCCCGGATCCGCCCGGCGAAGGTGCGCCGAACCGCTCCGTCACCTGCGGCCACAGCTCAGGCGGGATGCCAGGGCCATCATCCTCCACCTCGATGTCCACGGTCTGGGATTGCCGGCGCACCCGAAGCGTGAGCTGCGTCGGTGCGCCGTGGCGAACCGCATTGTCCACCACGTTCTTCACGGCTTCCTTGAGACTGATCGCATCGCCTTCAATCGTCACCGGATCCGGAGGCAGTTCCAGGGAAGTCAGGACGTCGCGGTCCAGTGTTTCCGGCACCGCCTCGCGGATGGCACGCCGGACGACCTCAACCACATCGACGATCTCCAACGGAACGGCTCCCGCACGATGATTGACCATGGCATGGCTAAGCAACTGGCTTGCGAGACGGGACAACTGGTCGACACGCTCCTGCACGCGTGCGAGGTGTTGCAGCCCCTGGGGCTCCATCGTCTGACGCGACAGAAGCTGAAGCTGCGCTTTCAGGGCTGTCAGGGGCGTGCGGATCTGGTGGGCGGCATCGGCAATGAACTGCTGCATCAGATCCATCCGGCTCTTCAGCCGCGTGATGAACTCGTTCGTGGCGGATACAAACGGGCGCAGCTCACGGGGGGTGCTGACGGTGATTAGCGTCACGTCATGGGGGTCCCGGTCCCGAAGCGCCGCTCCGACGCGTCCAATCGGTCTGAGAGCATACCGGATTGCAAAGACGGCACCGCCGAGGGCCAAGGCGCTCATGACGATGATGAGCGCCACCGCGCGCAAGGTCAGCTCCCGGGCCAAAGCCGTCCGCGCCTCAGTGGTTTGGGCCACGACCACATCAACCCGTCCCTGGACGGATGGGTCGGAGAAGAAGCGTCCGACCTTCGTGACGCGGACATTGACTCCCTTGAACCGCCCGTCCTTGGCTTCGGGATTGGCCATCGCGGGGGCATCGCTCTCCGGCGTCGTGAGATCGGGGTAGCCGGTCAACGTGCGCCCGCCAGGATCGACGATCTTGTAGAAGATCCGGTCACGCTCCGAATTCGCCAGCAACTCGAAGGCCGACACCGGAAGTTCAACGGTCAGCGTTCCGCCCTGCACGGTGAGCGCTTCCGCCATCTGGTAAGCGGCACCTACCAATAAACGGTCATAGGCGTTGTTTGCAGCCGCACGGGCGTAATACCAGGCTGCCGTTGTCAGGGCAGCGGCCCCCACCATCAGCACCAGCGAGATGAGGACGATCAGGCGGGTGAACAGGGATGGTTCACGACGGGCCATGGGGAACCATCTGATAGCCGAAGCCCCGGACCGTCACGATCTCGGCGCGTGCGCCGTGGAGCTTCTTGCGCAAGCGGCCGATATAAAGCTCAACTGCATTGAAGGAAGGGGCTTCCTCGTCGAAGCCGAAGACTTGGTCCAGCAAATCCTCCTTGCTGAAGACCCGGCCGGGACGGGAGGCCAGGATCTCGAGCAGGGTCACCTCACGGCGGGTCAGATGCACCTCGCGCTGGCCGACCCGCACGGCACGGGCCGATCTGTCAATGCAGATGTCACCGCATTCGAGCAGGTTCGTGGCTTCGCCATGCCGGCGGCGCAGCAGGGCTCGGGCCCGGGCTTCCAGTTCACGGAAATCGAAAGGCTTCACGAGGTAGTCATCGGCACCGATATCGAGAGCGCCTACTCGGTCCTCGACCTCGGACCGGGCGGTGAGCATCAGGACCGGGGTCGTGCTTCCGGAGGCTCGAAGGCGTTGCAGGATCGAAAATCCGCTCTGGCTTGGCAGCATCACGTCCAGGATGATCAGATCGTACGTTGTATCATCGAGTGTGATTGCGGCTGCACCCCCGTCGGTTTCCCAATCCACGACGTGACCAATCCGGGCGAAGTGCTCGACAATCGCCTCCCCGACGTCGCGGGTATCCTCAACCAGAAAGATGCGCATGCCTTCCGTCACCTCGGATGACAGGTGAATGACAGGTTCCGACCCTACGTTACCCCATAAGTTCGGGCCACACTGAGTGTAAGACCAATATTGTAACGGGACGAAACGATGAGGATGCGCCTCCTCCTGGCACTTGCATGCGGCTCGATCAATCCTTGGTCGAGCGTCGCGGCACCTGCCCGTGCGCACCAGATCCCATCATCCGGGTCCGAAAGCTACTCGGTTCGAGCCGTTCCGAACATCATGCATCTGTAATGGAACAAGATTTAAGCTCCTCCATGCCGGAGAGAGTTCAGAGGGGAGACAGGAGATGTCCTTAGATCGCCGCAGCTTCAGCAAAGCCCTCTTGGCCGCCGCCTCGGCCAGCCTCCTACCCGCGTTGCCGGCATGGGCGCAGCAGCTCGGAAGCGTCAAGATCGTCGCTCCCGCCGGCCCTGGAGGTGGATACGATCAGCTCGCCCGCGCGGTACAGGAAGTCCTGATGAGCGAAAAGCTCGTCACGAGCGTCCAGGTCCAGAACGTGCCGGGTGCTGGCGGCACTATCGGTCTGGCCCAGGTCATCAACTCCAAGGAGCGCGACCCATCGCTGATGGTTGCGGGCTTTGGTCTCGTGGGCGCACCGGTGATCAATAAGTCCCCGGTCACTCTTGAGCAGGTGACCCCTATTGCCCGCCTCCAGGGCGAGTATCAGCCATTGTTCGTTGCTGCTGAATCGCCCATCAAGAGCGTCACGGACCTGGTTAACAGGTTCAAGCAGGATCCTGGCTCGGTCACCTGGGGCGGCTTCGCACATGGCTCTCCCGACCACGTCCTGTGCGGCTTGGTCGTGAAGGCCTCCGGCGGTGACGTCAAGAAGATGAACTATATTCCGGTAGGGACCGGCGGCGAGATGCTGCCTCTGGTCATGAATGGGAAGATCACGGTCGCGACGGGCGGACTTAACGAGGTCGCTGGCCAGTTCAAGGCCGGCAAGCTCAGGCCGATCGGCATCTCGTCGCCGGAACGCCTGCCGGGCATCGACATTCCAACCTTCCGTGAGCAGGGCGTTGACGCGACACTGGTCAACTGGCGCGGTCTGATGGCATCTCCTAACGCCAGTGCCGAGGACAAGCAGGCGCTTGAAGCAGCAGTTGCCAAGCTGGTGCAGAGCCCGTCCTGGAAGAAGCTGCTTCAGGAACGGGAGTGGGTTGATCTTTACATGCCCTCCGCACCGTTCGGCGACTTCATCAAGGAAGAGCAGGCCCGTATCACGGCGATCCTCAAAGAACTCGGACTCGGTTAGCAATCGAGTGCCAGCCAATTCGTCTGCATTGGCTAAGGCAGGCCATCTTCGACAGCCGGTTGGATCGATGGATTCTGATGCCTGAAGGATGCCGGCTCAGGTTGTGGCGGCTCCCTTCAGGAGTGCATGGATCATGTGGCTCCGAGGTGAACTTCTGGGCCAGAGCACGCCAAGGTCGCGAACGGGCGCTTCGCCGGGAAGGGGCAGTTTGGCGACCTTGATGCCCTCGGGCCATGGCTTGGACCAGAAGAGGAATGCCTCTCCACTGGGTCGTGCAACCATACCATGCCGCCTTCCAGAGTTTCCGTGGCGGGGTGTTGAAGGAACTGGCCGGCTGCGGGTTTCCCCCCATCGTATTGATCTGCCCAGGGCAGCACCCGCGCCCCGGGCACGGCGACAAACTTCGGGCAGGAAGGCAGGCGCGCCCGCGTGTGCGTTGCGCTCACGGGGCGTCCCCTGCCGTATGCTTCATGACGCGCCGGGGAGCTGCGTGATCAGCTTGTCGAGGGTGATCGGATAGCTCCGCACGCGGACCCCGGTTGCGTTGTAGACCGCGTTGGCGACGGCCGCGCCGACGCCACACAGCCCAAGTTCGCCGACACCTTTCGCCTTCATTGGTGAGGACATCGGATCGACCTCGTCGAGGAAGATCACGTCCTGGTGCGGGATGTCGGCATGGACCGGAACCTCGTAGCCCGCGAGGTCGTGATTGACGAAGAAGCCGCGCCGCGCATCGACGGCGAGCTCCTCCATCAGCGCGCCTCCGACACCCATCGTCATGGCGCCGATCACCTGGCTGCGGGCCGTCTTCGGGTTGAGGATGCGGCCTGCCGCGCACACCGAGAGCATGCGCCGCACGCGCGTCTCGGCGGTCGCGGCGTCAACGGCCACCTCCACGAAGTGGGCCGCAAAGGTCGATTGCTGATGTGTCTTCTTGAGGTCGCCGAACTCGATCGTGTCCTCGACGACGAGTTCACCATCGCTGGCCGCCTGGGCCAGGGACACGCGTCGATCACCCGACCGGACCTCGCCATCTGCAAAGACAGCGTCCTTGGAATTGAACCCAAGTCGCTGCGCGACCGTCTCGCGAAGCTTGACGCAAGCGGCATAGACACCGGCCGTTGCGCTGTTGGCCCCCCACTGGCCGCCAGAACCTGCCGAGGCCGGAAACGCCGAGTCACCGAGGCGAACCGAGATCCTCTCGATCGAGAGACCCATCATCTCGGCGGCGGTCTGGGCAATGATCGTATAGCTGCCAGTCCCGATGTCAGTCATGTCGGTTTCGACCGTGACGACCCCGCGACGGTCCAGCCTCACCCTGGCACCCGACTTCATGGTCAGGTTGTTGCGGAAGCCGGCCGCGACCCCGATGCCTTTGAGCCAGCGCCCGTCCCGCACGGTCCCGGGACGGGCGTCGCGGGCCGCCCAGCCGAAGCGCCCGGCACCGACGCGCAGGCATTCCACGAGCTGGCGATGCGAGAACGGCCGGGCGGGATTGCCCGGGTCGACCTGCGTGTCGTTGATCACCCGGAACTCGATCGGATCAAGGCCGAGCCTCTCGGCCATTTCATCCATGGCGATCTCAAGTGCCATCAGGCCGGGCGCCTCGCCCGGGGCCCGCATGGCGTTGCCCTCGGGCAGGTCGAGCGTCGCAAGACGGTTGCCGGTCAGGCGGTGGGCACCGGCATAGAGCAGCTTGGTCTGATCCACGGCGTTCTCGGGATCACCGTCCGGCAGGTTCCCTGACCAGCCCTCATGCGCGATGGCGGTGATCCTGCCGTCTCGCCCAGCGCCAATTCGGATGCGCTGGATGGTCGCCGGCCGATGGGTGGTGTTGTTCATGAGAAACGGCCTCGGCAGCGCGATCTTCACGGGCCGTCCGGCGGCGCGAGATCCAAGCGCAGCCAGGATCATGTCCGACCGGACGAACAGCTTCGACCCGAACCCGCCGCCAATATAGGGGGAGATCACGCGCACGTTCGCCGGGGGGATCTTGAGTGTCTTCGCGACGTCGCCGACGCTCCAGGCGATCATCTGGTTGGACGTCCAGATCGTCAGCTTGTCGCCGTCCCAGGCGGCCAGGGACGCATGTGGCTCCATCATGGCGTGCGATTGGTCCGGGGTGGTATAGGTTTCATCCAGGCGCACGGCCGCCTCGGCGAAAGCCGTCTCGAACTCACCGACCCTCACGTCGGACTCGGTCGGCCCGAGGCTATCCTTCTCGGCCGTGAGATCGAACCGGCCCTCGGCCTCCTCGTAGGTGACGTGCACGAGCGCCGCGGCGGCGCGGGCCTGTTCGAAGGTCTCGGCCACCACGACGGCAATTGCCTGATGATAATGCTCAATGTCCGGGCCGCCCAGGAGCGTCGCCGTGTTCCGTGATCCCTTGCCGAGCTGGCCAGCCTCCTTGGCCGTCACAATTGTGACCACGCCGGGTGCAGCGCGCGCCTGTGAGAGATCCATCGAGGTGATCCGTCCCTTGGCGATAGTCGATCCGACAGGGTAGCCATAGGCTAGCCTTGCATCGGGATCGTGCCATTCATAAGCATAAGTTGCGGCGCCCGTGACCTTGAGAGGGCCATCGACCCTGTTGACCGGCTGCCCCACGACCTTGAGCTGGTCGATCGGATTTGTTGTCTCCGGCTTGTCGAACTTCATGCCTCAGCTCCTCGCCTCGTCCAGTACGGAGCCGAGCGTACGCTCGACCAAAAGCACCTTAAATGCGTTCTCGTGGGTTGGTGTCGCGCCAGCCAGCAACCCCTCTGCGGCTGCCTTCGCGCCGCGAGGCAGATCAGCCTCGGCGGCCTCAACCCGCCAGGGTTTGTGGGCGATGCCGCCCACCGCTATACGGCCGGTGCCATCCTGCTGAATGACCGAGGCCACTGATACCAGTGCGAAGGCATAGGATGCGCGGTCGCGAACCTTGCGGTAGAGCTGCTTGCCGCCGATGGGCGGGGGCAGCGTGACCGATGTGATGAATTCACCTCGTTCCAGCGCGGTCTCGATATGCGGCGTATCGCCCGGCAGGCGGTGGAACTCGGCGATCGGGATTCGGCGCGTCGTGGCATCGGGCTTCACCGTCTCGACCATTGCGTCGAGGACTCGCATGGCGACCGCCATGTCCGACGGGTTCGTGGCGATGCAGGCCTCGCTCGTGCCGACGATGCCGAGTTGGCGGGAGAATCCGCCGATGGCGGAGCAGCCCGAGCCGGGCTGACGCTTGTTGCAGGGTTGGGCGGTGTCATAGAAGTAGGGGCAGCGGGTGCGTTGGAGCAGATTGCCGCCGGTGGTGGCCCGGTTGCGAAGCTGCCCGGACGCTCCGGCGAGGATCGCTCGCGAGAGCACACTGTAGTCGCGCCGCACCCGCTCGTCGGCGGCGAGGTCGGTGTTGCGCACCAGCGCCCCAACCCGCAATCCGCCCTCAGGTGTGGTCTCGATCGTGTCGAGCCCAAGCCCGTTCACGTCGATCAGGTGGATGGGCGTCTCGATCTCGAGCTTCATCAGGTCGAGCAGATTGGTGCCGCCAGCAATGAACTTCGCACCGGGATTGGCCGCAGCTGCGGCCACCGCCTGGACGGGCGATGCCGCCCGCTCGTACGTAAATGCCCTCATCCCTGCCTCCCGGCGACTTCGGTCATGGCTTCAACGATGTTGGAATAGGCGCCGCAGCGGCAGATGTTGCCGCTCATGCGCTCGCGGATCTCCGCCTCGCTCAAAGTGATTGGTTGCGTGAGGTCTGAGGTGACGTGGCTTGGGATTCCAGCCTTGATCTCACCCAACACCGCGACACCCGAGCAGATCTGGCCCGGCGTGCAGTAGCCGCACTGGTAGCCATCGTGCTTGATGAAAGCCTCCTGCATGGGATGGAGGTTCTCGAGGGTGCCGAGGCCCTCGACCGTGGTGACCTCCATGCCCTCGTTCATGACCGCGAGGGTGAGGCAGGAGTTGACCCGGCGACCGTCGATGAGAACCGTGCAGGCACCGCACTGACCGTGGTCGCACCCTTTCTTGGACCCGGTCAGGTGCAGATGCTCGCGCAGAGCGTCGAGGAGGGTCGTTCGCGTGTCGATCTCAAGATCGTGGGACTGGCCGTTCACGGTCAGTGATACCTTTATCAAGGCAGGCGCTCCGGCTGGGGATGATTGGGCTTGAACACCAGCAGGGATCGCAGTCAGGGCCGCCAAAGTGCCACCGCCAACCATCAGGCCGCGTCGGTTGAGTTCCAGGTCATGAGGGATCGGCATGCTGGTCGATGCTCCTTCCATTCAGGGTCTGATGGCATGTCCCGGGCGTATCCGCCGCTTGGTTCGAGGACACACAGATTGGGCTCAACTGGAACGAGTCTAGGGTAGGGGCGGGCGAAAGATTATGCCCTAAAGCTGCATGCACTTATGTTCAGGGCTTATGAATGGCCTATGAGACTGGCGGGAAGTCGTTGAATTCCGTCACAAAGCCTGACCAGTCCTGGCCCGCCCGGGTATTGGAATTGACCCGGGCTGGAGGTGTCACGATGTTGTGACGCCGCTGTAGGCGTCGACGACTTGGGACAAGGCTGAGAGGGCAAGCGTCGCGGGTTCGCGGGCCGACGGGATCAGGCCGAGCGGTGAGACGATGCGCTCCAGAGCCTCCTGCCGAACACCCCGGCTCCTAAGGGTATCAAGGCGGGCGGCATGGGTCCGGCGGCTTCCCATAGCGTCGATGAAGAAGGCAGGCTGGGACGGTACCCTTTCCATCAACAAGGGATCCCAGGCGTGGTCGTGGAACAGGAAAATGGCCGCGCTCCATGGATCGGCAACGAACTCCGTCACGGCGCTGGGCGTCGTGAGTGGTAGGTTGCATAGCCCAAGACCGTCCGCATAGGCCAGCGTCTGCCCATTGGGCGACAGTACCGTGATGTTGGCTCCAAAGGCACGACCCAGTTGCGCCAGCATCATGGCCTCGGCACCCTCTCCCAGGATCATGAGCCCCAAAGGGGGCGCGTGCCAGGAAACAATAGCGTCGTCGTGCCATCCCGTTGTCCGAACGCGCGGATCGCCGACGACGGCCAAGCTCCCTGTCTCCGGCTGAATGAGGGTGATCGGGCGCCGCGCTTCCAGGAGTGCCGCTATGTGGGATATCAGGTAGCCTTTGGGTTCAGTGCCCTTGTTCTGGTGATCGGCGCCTCCGCCGCGGGTCTTTGTGCCTACCGGGTTCGATTGGATATCGCGGGACGGAGCCCATCAATGGAGGAGTGCCTGCCTTGACGGAGAAAGCGTTCCTGCCGCTTCGCGAAATGGAGGAGTCTGTCGCATGCGAAACCTACTCTGCCGAACAGCCGCCGATCGACTAAGAAGCTGGGGCTTCAGCGCGACTTCATTGCTACCCTATTCAGCCCAGTCGCGGAACCTGCGTCCTTGTCCGCACTGCATTTGGCTTACGTCAGGAGTTGCAATGGAACCGGTTTTCTTTGGACAAGTCCGTAGAATGCCAAACAGCAGACTTGCTGCCAGTAGCGTGCTATACTCCGCTCCTGTCACGTGGGAGTCGAGCTATGCGCCTTGTGGTCGCTCTTACTTTGCTCGTTAGTCCATCCATGAGCTCCGCAACAGATTGGGCAAGCCCACCGACCTCCTTGAGCAGGACGTGCAGCGCTTCATCGCAAGTTGAAATCGGTGACTGTATCGCGCAGGCGTACAAGAAGGCCGATGCTGCATTGAATGAGGTCTGGAAGAAGGCGCTTGCCACCATTCAGCCAACGGACGGCTTCTCTCCCGAGAAAGCTCAGGAATGGCGAGACGATCTTATCGCCGCGCAGCGCGCCTGGAACACCTTCAAGGATAAGGACTGCAGCGGGGCGCGCAGTTTCGAGCTTCTGGGCGGCTCCGGCACGAGCATCGCGGTTATCAGCTGCCTCTACGAGTACACTGTAACTCGCACGAAGGACCTCGAAGAGCGCTATCTTCAGTAATAGCAAATGTGACGAACAGACAACGTGGGCATCATCTCATCTGCACACGACGCTGCGTTGCTCGGCCGTGTGCAGAGCCAAGGAGATTGCCACTAACGAGCAGTCCGGTGGCGATCTCGACCCGCACCAGTAGGCTCTCGCCCACGGCGCTCAAGCGGCTTACTGCATCGACAAACGCCAAGCCTGTCCGCACCGGCTGCTCGGCCGCGACCTCCCAGTCCTGCGGGCTCCTGTCCCGGACCCGGAACCTGAGATGGATGAGGAGATCAACGACCTCCACATTGAGGACGCTGTCATCCGTGACTTGGCCCGTTCGCTGCAACCACGGCAGCGGTGATGGATTGCGCTGTGTCCTGGCGGCCAGCTGCGTGAGCCTCGTACTCACCACAACCAGCATCACAGCAACTGCGGCTCCCCTCTCATAACAAATCGTATCAACCTGCTCCCAACGAAGCCTCTGATGCGCCCTCGAACCGTTTCATGGCGAACAGCGAAAGATCGAGTTTGCTGCTCCCCGTCGTTGCGAGGTCGGCCAGTGCCTCTCCAATGACGCTAGCGAACTTAAATCCGTGCCCTGAGCAGGGAGATGCCACCACGACCTCCGGTGCCCCTGGAAGGATGTCAATCACGAAGTGCTCGTCAGGTGTGTTAGTGAACAGGCAGGTGGCGAGCCGCAGCGTCGGTCCATCGGCATCGGGGAACATGTGCCGGATGCCCTTGCGAAGCGCCTCTTCGTCAGCAGGCGTCGGCTCTCGGGACAGCTCGTCGGCATGGCCGGTTTCGTGGAAGTGGTGGTAGAGCCCGATCTTGAACCCTGGGATGCCCCAGGTTGGGAACTGGTAGAAGTGACCGACCTCAGACTCGATGTTTGAAACCGGGAAGACGTCTGGCCGAAAAAACTCCGGCTTCCGGGGCAGGAACCAGCCCAGGACTTGGCGCTCCGGCACAGCCGTGCTCCTGAGAGCGGGAATGAGATCGGAAATCCAGCCGCCTGCGGAGACCACCACCTGTCCGGCTTCATAGCGGTCTTGATCCGTCACGATCAGCACCCGCCCGTTGGCGGGCTCGATAGTGACGACCTTCTCCCGTCCGTGGAGTTCGGCTCCGGCAGAGACAGCCAGGGATGCATGCGCCAGGATGGCGCGCTCCGATGCCACGAACCCTGCCTCCGGCTGGAAGACGACGGCATAGTGGTCCGGGAGCTTATAACCGGGGAACCGTCGTGCGGTTTCACGAGCAGTGAAGACTTCATGCGCAAGATCATGCTCCCGGCATGCCGTCAGTGCCCCTTGAACGATCCGGCTGTCTTGCGTCCCCGCATCGATGCCACCCGTGATGAACAGCAGTTGCTCACGGGTCTGCTGCTCGGCTTCCCGCCATAGCTCGTAGGCACGGCGGAGGAGCGGGACGTAGTTGGGATGCTCAAAGTAGGCGAGGCGAATGATCCTGTTCAGCCCATGGGAGGAGCCCATGCTGTGCCCCAGGTCAAACCGGTCAATGCCCAACACCCTCTGGCCGCGGCGAGCCAAGTGCCAGAGGGTGGCAGACCCCATGCCGCCTATGCCGATCACGATGGTGTCGAATGATTTCATAGTGAGATGCCCCATGAACGATGGACAGATGGCAAAGCCAGCTTACCGGTTGGGGCTCACAGGGCAACGGTCATGTGCGATGTTGCGATGGACAATAGGTCGATCTGCATGACGTCCAGGAAATCGCCTTCGACAAGGGCATGATCGACTATATTCCTGCGGATCGGGATGAAGAAGGGACTTTTTCTTCCAATATGGCAGACTTATGCAATTTAATGAGCATCCGACCTCTTGCACTGTGACCCAGATGGATGAATGACCTCCACCAACAGATTGCTGATCTCGATTCCGAAATCGACGATCTGTCCGAGGCGGCAGAGCGCTGCCGGAAGAGCATGATCGTGGCACGAGTGGCGATCATAGCAGGTGTTCTGCTGGTCGGAGCGTCGCTCTCAGGGCTTGTCCGGGCAGATGCTCTCGTTCTGGTGATCGGGATTGCTGTGACGCTGGTCGGGATCGGCCTCTTGGGATCGACCCGAGGTTCCTTAGAACACATCACCGGAAAAATCCGGGCATCCGAAGCCCGTCGCGACGGCATTATTGATGGAATGAGCCATCCGTCGGTGCAGGGATAGCTAAAGCCCGGTTCCAGGCCGCTCCAGGTGATGAAGGCTATTCGGGCACGAGCACATAAGTAACTGTTCTTGCGCTAATACCCTATCCACAATCCGGGCGTGGCAATCTCCAACAGGTGATTGTCAGGATCACGGAAGCAGACGCTCACGTCACCCCTGCGCCATCCCGTCCGCCCCTCCAGCGCAACGCCAGCATCAGTCGGATGCGGCTGCCATTCCTCCGATTCATCCTGCGGGATCGAGAAGGCGACGTGCATGGGGCCGTGGCCGTCGTGCGGCGGGATCGACCCACCAGGGGTTTCAATGGGTTGAAGAGACCCGCCCCGTGGAAAGAGCGGAAGAACGCTATTGTCACCCACGTCATAGGCCCGCATCCGGTGATCCTCGTGAATGCAGGACAGGCCTAGTACGCTACCATAGAAGGTGGCAGACCGGTCGAGGTAAGCAACGTACAGGGCAGTCTCAAGAACGCGGGTCAACGTGGGCATACGTGGCTTCTCATCATTGTCAGACTAACGCTGGACAGCAGGATTTGCTGCGCGTGATCGGAACACTTGTCGAGAAGCACCCCGTCCACACGCAGTCCGTTCTATGAAAGCGGGGGTTCAATTCTCATCGTCTTCAGGTAGGGATTCGATATCACCAATACCCCAGGCGCGGTAACCAGCACGCCTTTCCAGAGCCTCGACTTGTCGCAGAAGCTGTGTGGCGAGTGTGGCTTCGCGCGAGAGGCCTTCATCCCCAGGGTCCATCCCTAGGCGCAGGTGCATGTCACGCGCCCTCGCTTCGAGAGCACGTCTCAGGACACGCAACTGCTCTTGATCCAGTTCGAGCAGCATCTTGACCCTCGCTCCTGTTCCCTCAGCGGTTAGGTCTGCCGGCGTAGTCCGGCTTTAGCGCACCTTGTATTCTATACGGTGCGGCTGCGCGGAACGGATCATCGCCGGTACGGTCGCGAGCCCAAGGCTTCCATTGAAACACCTGACATAGATCAAAGAAACAGCCTGACACGCTAGAGCATCGGTTCCAAAAGTGGACCCACTTTTGGGATCGATCCGATGCTCAATGCCTTAAGCGGCGCATCGTTCGGCGCGGACCCAGCGGGCCGCGCAAGCGAAAACCGGGTCCACTTTTCGCTGACGCGGCCCTCTGGGTCCGCACGATGCTCTAGCTTTGGAATTCCATAATGTTTACTGCCGGGCGTTTCTATGTAGGCGCAAAGTTAGAATGTCCTGATCCCGGATCATCAGGGCAGACGGCCGAAGCTCTCGAAGATCACATCGTAGAAGCTCTCGGCATCAACATCACGGACTACGTAAGCGTTCTTTTGCCGGTTGGTCACACCCCACCAATCAATCACAGTCATCCCAGTTGTCAGAGGAGAGTTCGTCTCAATCTCGACATTCACAGGGAGGCCCGAGAACAACTCGGGCCGTAGCACCCAGACAACTGTCGTCGGATCGTGCATCGGAGCGCGGTTGGCTCCGTACTTCTGCCAATCAAACCGCTTGGCGTAGGTGAGGAGTCTCGCAAAGATTGGACCGACCTTGTTCCCCATTGTGCGGAAGCGTTCGATCCGATCAGCCGTTACGTGAGCCTTGTGGGTGACATCCAGTGGCATCATCACGATTCGAGCGCCCGAACTCAACACTCGCGCGGCCGCTTCTGGATCCACGTAGCAGTTGAACTCGGCTGCAGGAGTCACATTGCCGCCTTCCGACAAAGCGCCGCCCATCCAGACGATCTGGTCAATCCGCCCGGCTACGCGTCCGTCCCGTTCGATGGCCATTGCCAAGTTCGTCAAGGGGCCAAAAGCACAGATCGTGATGGACTTCGCTGGCCGGCTCATAACCTCTTGAATGATGAAGTCAGCCGCATGCTGAGGTTGAATAGGCATCGTCGGTTCCGGCAGATCGTATCCGTCGAATCCGGTCTTGCCGTGCACGTACTCAGCCGTGAAAAGCGGGCGGGCCAGAGGAGCCTCGGCTCCGGCGAATGCCTTGACATCCTGGCGCTCGGCAAGCTCCAGGATCTTGCGAACATTTCGGGCAGTATGATGAAGAGGAACGTTGCCGGCGACAGCGCAGATTCCAAGGACTTCAATCAGGGGAGATCCCAAGGCCGTCAAGATGGCGACTCCATCATCTGGGCCAGGGTCAGTGTCGATGATAACCTGCTTCATCCATTTGCGCTCACGAGCATCTCATGTCTCTGCTTTCAGCAAATGCTAAGGCAAAGTTTAAGTGCAGCGATCCCTGCATGATTGTGACCGCCCACCCAGTTCTGTGAAGGGTCGAATGGGCGACTCTGCCAGCCTTACTTCGGAACCCGTGCATTCCAGCTCTGCCAATCCGCTACAATCGTGTGAGCGAACTTGCCGCCAACCCGATACGCGTTCGTGACAGAGGGAATATAGCCGCCCGACTTTGCCGTCAGGGACTCCACAGGGGTCTGCCCTGATCCTTCCCGATCGAAGTTCGACGCGGTTCGAAGGATGGCGATCCGGTCGAAGTTGAGGAGATTGGCGTCCGCGCCGCGCCGAAGGGCCGTGAGAGTCGCATTATCCTCCTGCTGCGTGGTACAATAGTTGGCCTCGCCATTCGTGATCAGCTTCGCCCATGCCTCCATCCCGGCTCCGAGCTTTGAACCGTGCCACCAGGTATCCATGGAGATTGTATCGCAGATGCTCACGCGGGGTGCGGCATTCGCCGGAGCGGCTGCGTACCGCGCCCGGTAGGCTTTGGCGGCATCACCATCAGCCAGCTCTACGTCCTTCGTCAGGCTGTACGCCTTCTGCAGGAGTTCCTCGTTCAACCGGTAGACTTCGCTTCCGTACCTGAGCTCGACCTTCTCGCCCGGTCGGCTCGCACCAATGGCGACATAGCCGGTGCTCCAGTCGCTGGGCATGTCGCGGGCGTCGATCGCATTCTGTAGACCCCCATCGACTGCAAAGCGCGCCCAATGCGCTGATCCCAAGGTCCCATCGGCGGGATCAACACCGGCAATGCCGGCAATGAGAAAGTAAGTCCGCGAGAGGTCAAAGCGGCCACTGTAGATCAAAGCGGAAACAGAACTGGCCGCATTGGCATAGCCCATGCTGGTGGTCATCAGGCACAGACCGGCGTCAGTGCACGACACCTCGGGAAAGGCCTTGGACAGGCCAGGAACCCCTACTTTCTGCGTGAATCGCTCACTATCCAGCCAGGGCTTGGCTTCACCGGCAAACATGGTGATCACCACGACCTTGGGGCTGATGCGTTGGGAGGCTTCCTGTGCGGAGAGGGCCAGCGGGAGGCTCGCGGCCACAACGCCCAGAAGACTGGCTCCAAATTGATGTAACATCATCAGCTCCTCACGTCTGCAATCGCAATTTCTCCCCAGCGGCCAGACGGCTATAGGGATGTCGGCTGGATCGGGTCTACCAAACCCAGCCGGATCGGGGCTACCGGAAAGTTCGATCTTGGTTGCTTGTCATGCAGGCAGAGCGCTCGTTGAGACCGCAATTCTGGCCATCGAGTGGGCATCTCAGCCAAGCTTCCATCGGTGGTTTAGGCTTGGATGTTCCTGGTCAGCCGTAGCACGAGGTCAACGCTCGCCGAGTCGTGGCCCTCCTGGCGGATCACCCGAGAGTGGGGTCAGTGTTCTGACCCGGCTCTGCCCGCTAACCGCAGCGTGATCTGCAGGACGCCGGCACCGCCTCGCGGATTGAGTTCGAGCGCCTTCAGAGATGACCGGCCAGCGCCTAAGGTGCGCCCGCTGGTGCTGCACAGGATTCGCACTTCGGACCGATCTGGCGCGATCGCATCCGGAAGCGCGCTGAGCCGGCGGGTCGCAAACGACATGAGCCACCTCCGGCAACCGATGAAGGCATAGGATTGCGCGCGCAGCCGAAGCCGCCCGAAGGTCAGTAGCCTCAGGGTCCGCGGGCCAACATACGGCCAAGCTTAAGCGCTCAGATTGTCCCCTTCCTGACGGTCAGCACAACATCGGGTGATGCCCCACGCTAAGCTTTGCTGCGCCCGAAGAAGACGACATTGTCGCTGATCTCGACCACCTTCCGGAGCTGCGACAGCTCGATGAATGCGTGGGCGCGGTACAACCTCCACATCGGGCTGACCACCTCTTGGAAAGGAACTTCCGGATTGGACGTCCACCAGGAATCCCACTCTTGGGGCGTGAAGTCGTCGCCGTAGGCATGAGTCACGGTCAGATCCGGATCAAAGCCATCGTCGACGCAGAGGGCCTTCGCCCTGACCCTGATCTGGCTGTCCATGAGGTCGGATGTTTCCTGGGTCCGCGCGTACAGCATGATCACTCCGCAACCGGCTTGGAGGAGGGGAGGGGCTGACTGCGCTGCTCCATGGAGCGTGTCAGCTCTTGGATGATCCAGCGTCTGGCTTGGCGTTTTGAGGATCGTGTCATGGTGACCTCCTGCGATGTCACCAGGATCGACCGAAACAGACTGTCCTTCTGTGACCCGGGCCACACATGGCTCGTGAGAGAGCGATCACGGTCATTTCTGCGGTGAGCGGTTCAAAGGAAAGGC
>NZ_JAGPUP010000464.1:0-18908 GCF_018069605.1 Microvirga sp. HBU67558
CGCAAGGGCAAGTTCGACGCCATCATCGTCGAGACCACCGGCCTCGCCGATCCCGCCCCCGTGGCCCAGACCTTCTTTATGGATCAGGACGTGTCCGACGCCGCCCGCCTCGACGCGGTGGTGACGGTCGCCGACGCCAAGTGGCTCTCCGACCGGCTGAAGGACGCGCCGGAGGCGAAGAACCAGATCGCCTTCGCGGACGTGATCATCCTCAACAAGATCGATCTCGTGAACGAGGCAGGGCTGAACGAGGTCGAGGCGCGCATCCGCGCCATCAATCCCTACGCCAAGGTCCACCGCACCCAGAACTGCGCCATCCCGATCTCGGAAGTGCTCGACCGGAAGGCCTTCGACCTCGACCGGATCATCGAGATCGAGCCCGACTTCCTGGAGGAAGGGCATCACCATCATCACGATGAGGAGATGCAGTCCGTCTCCCTGAGGACGGACAGGGATCTCGACGCGGGTCGCTTTCTATCTTGGTACTCCGACCTGATCCAGGCTGAAGGCCTCAATATTCTGCGTTCGAAGGGCATTCTATCGTTCAAGGATGATGATCAGCGGTTTGTCCTACAGGGCGTCCACATGATCCTCGATGGAGCGCCTCAACGACCTTGGGAGCCGGGGGAGCGACGCGAGTCCCGCCTGGTCCTGATTGGCCGGTACTTGGATGTCCCCAGCCTGCAAGCCCAATTCCAGGCCTGTGTGGCTGGGTGAGCCCCGAACTCCGTGGCCTTCACGTACCCATAGCAATGTCTTGACGGTCGATCTGAGCCAGGAACTCTCGGATCTTTGCGTACGGTCCTGAAACCCGGGCCTGACGCAAGTGAACGGCGCAGAGTGTCACGGTGGCTGATTGGCTTGGCTTCTACGCGGCCGTCGGCATGGCGTGAAGCTGAGCATGGTATGCGGCTTCGGCCTCGGCGGGCGGAATGTTGCCACCGGGCTCAGGCAGGCGCCGGTTGTTGACCCAGCCGGCCCATTTGGGAGTGGCGAACTCCACGGCTGCGAAGGCGCGCCACGGACCACGTCGATGGATTCCCTAGGTTTTGAAGAGTCCAAGGGCAGGTTCCGCCAAGGCATTGGCGTCGCAGTCACCAACCCTGCCGGCCGACGGCTCGATGCCCTCCTAGGCGAGCCGCTCGTTGTAGTGGATCGAGACGTACTGGACGCCTTTGTCACCCGTCTGTTTGTCAAGCGGCGATGCGTGCCTGGTCGATCTCGTTCTGCCACTGGCAAATTAAGGTGAACACTTCGCGAGCGATGTAGCGTTTGAGACACCGGATCGCCTCAAGCTTAGAATGGCGCCCAGCCATACGCTTGGCCATGTAGGCCTTGGTTCGCGGGTCGGTCCGGTCTGCGCGATGGCAATGATGTGCAGGGCGCTGTTGGCAGCTCGGATGCCTTCTCGATTGAGGCGGTGGCGGGTCGTCTTGCCGGACGAGGCTGGGACCGGGCTGACATTGCAAAGCGCGGCAAAGCCGGCGTCGAAGTGTAAGTGTTTCGGATTGTCCCCAGCCGTAAGAAGCAGTTGTGCAGCACCTGCCTGAGCAAGCGAGTTCCGGGCCATGAGGCTGGCCGCGAGTTCATCGACGATGGCACTGATCATGGCGTCCAAGGCACCAATCTCAGGCTCCGCCGCAAATCCGGAGCAGGGGCAAGCAAGGAGCAGGTCTCCACCATATGCTCATGCGGCGAGAATATCACGCTATTCGGAGAGTAATGGATCCCGATTTGGAGCATACTTCACCTTTCAATTGCGATTCATGTGGACTATTTCGATCCCACCCAAGATCACGCGGGACACTGTCCG
The DNA here is from genome assembly GCF_018069605.1 of Microvirga sp. HBU67558. Lineage (NCBI taxonomy): Bacteria > Pseudomonadati > Pseudomonadota > Alphaproteobacteria > Hyphomicrobiales > Methylobacteriaceae > Microvirga > Microvirga sp. HBU67558. Next base: position 1,814 of record NZ_JAGPUP010000464.1, read on the forward strand.
CGGACTTGAAGCCGAGCATCGGATGCATGCGGTGTTTGACGGAGCGGTGATCCAGCTCGGTGCGGTTGTTGATGTATTGACCCTGCTGGATCCGGATCGGCTTCACCTCGCACCGAGATCAATCCTGCAGCCGGCCCTCGGCATCACCCGACGGGATTGCTTCGCGATGGGTCTGGCTGCCGACGATGACAATCCTCCCGGGCCGGCCATGCTGCTTGAGAACCTTGCGTAGCAATCACTTGGCGGCGGTCAGATTACGCCGCTCGCTGAACCAGAACTCCACGGTGTCGCCGTTGCTTTCGATGGCTCGGTAGAGGTATTTCCATTGACCTCGAACTTTGGTGTAAGTCTCGTCCATATGCCGCTTCCGGCTGACAACTCGCTTGCGAAGATTGAACTGCTCCAGCAACTGCGGTGCGAAATGCACGCTTTAGCGATAGATGGTGGCATCGTCGATAGAGAGGCCGCCCTCGGCCACCGTGTCTTCAAGATTTCTTAGGCTCAGACTAGAGGCCAGGTACCACCGGACGCAGAGAAGGATCCCTGAGCAATCGGAATGGCGGCCTCTGAGTATCATGCTCCTCCGGAGCTGACCGGAGATGTAGACTGAACGGAGTTACCTACAGGTTTGCAACGCCGCCATCCCGCTGACCGCAACCGGCAGGCACCACATTCGCCGCAGCCGAAGCCCCACTCATGCCGGGTACGATGGTCGCCGTTGTAGCAGGTTTGGGTTTCCCGCACGATCAGCTCGACGAGCGCATCGCCCCCCAGCGCTTGTGCAAGACCCCAGGTTTCGGCTTTGTCGATCCACATCAAGGGGGTCTCGAGCACCAGCCGCGAATTCATGCCGAAGTTCAGCGCAGTCTGAAGCGCTTTGATGGTTTCATCGCGGCAGTCAGGATACCCGCTGAAGTCCGTCTCGCAGACGCCCGTCACCACCCGTTCGAGGTCGCGTTGGAAGGCGACGATCGCCGCAAAGGTGAGGAACACCAGGTTGCGCCCGGGCACGAAAGTCGCGGGAAGCCCGTCTGGACGGCTGCCAACCACCGGCAGGTCCGCGGTCAGCGCGCTTATGCTGACCTCACCCAGCACATCGAGCGGGATGACCCGATCCGGTCCAAGGCGGCTAGCCCAGAGCGGTGACAGGCGGGCAAGCGCCTGCCGGATAGGCTCCCGGCAGTCCATCTCAACTGCATGCCGCTGACCGTACGAAAACCCGATCGTCTCCACCCGCTCGTAGCGCGACAGCGCCCAGGCCAGACAGGTGGTTGAATCCTGCCCACCCGAGAAGACCACGAGGGCGGAGGATTTAGCGGTGATCATGGTCAGCCGGCGCGTAGTAGGTACAGGTTTCGCCGCAGCTGTCGCGGTAGATCGTCACGCGTGCAATTGGCCCGATGTGTTTGACGCGATCGAAGATAAACCGGGTGATGTTCTCCAGTGTCGGTTGCTCCAGCCCCTCGATCCGGTTGAGGAACTTGTGATCGAGGGTGCGGCGCATCTCCGCGAGCTTACCCTCGAGCAAGCCCAGGTCGATCAGCATGCCCGTTTCGGGATCGGGCACTCCGCGCACGGCAACCTCGGTCCGGAAGGAGTGCCCATGGATCTCCTCACTGGCTGGCCCGAGCGTCGTACCCGTGAGCGTATGGGCGGCTTCGAAGTGAAACGACTTCGTGAGTTCCCACATCAGCGAATTCCTAAGTACTTGTGTGTTTGGAGGCTCAGGCGCCATTGCGGGTGAGCCAGGCAATACTCGACGGCTCGCGCCGTGTTCGCGACCTGATCCGGTCCATCCATCGGCTGGAGCGAGAACCTCTCGAAGAACAAGGAGGCAAACCGCTCGGGCCGGGCATCCTCTTGCGGGAAGACCAGCTTCAGCTCATGGCCGGCTTGGATCTTGAGATCGGTGCTGCCTTTCGGGCTGACGCAGATCCAGTCGAGCCCCGGCGGCGGCGCAATGGTGCCGTTTGTTTCGATTGCGATTGTGAAGGAGCGGCGGTGCAGTTCATCGATGAGAGCGGAATCGACCTGGAGCAGCGGCTCTCCGCCCGTCAGCACCACAAGCCGGTGATCGGTCCCGGGGCCCCAATGCTCCTCAATGCAGTGGCACAGGTCGGCGGCGGTGGCATATCGCCCACCGAAGGTTCCGTCGGTGCCCACGAAGTCCGTGTCGCAGAACCGGCAAGCAGCCGCTGCGCGATCGCTCTCCCGTCCTGACCAGAGATTGCACCCGGCAAAGCGGCAGAAGACGGCCGCCCGGCCGGATTGAACGCCTTCACCCTGAAGAGTCAGGAAGATTTCTTTGACGGCGTAGCTCATTCAGGCCTCGTTTGAGAGCTTGCGCCCACCACTCGGCTGCTGGTTTCCGCCGATCCGGCCGGAAGAGGTTCCGTGGCAGAGAGCTCGATGATGTTGTGAAACATGCTCAAACGCAGAGCGCAGCCCCGTGCCGAACGCAGCTCCTTTTTGTGGCGCTGAACATGATCAAAGGGCATAGGGCGCGCGAGAGTTCGGTTAGCGGCAAGCCTTTGTGCTCGCGTAACGGAATTCAGTCCGCCGGAACAGATGACGAAGGTCTTCACCAGGGCTCCTTGTTTTGACCGGGTAGGCTGCGACCGGATCGGCTCACGTGCCGACGAACGTGAAACGGACGGGACAGGTGAACGTGTGTCTCGCCACGCACTCACCCCGCTCGCTTCTACGACATAAACGACAATTCATGTGCGCATGTCAATGATAATGCATTCCATCACATGAGAACCTCTGTCCGGGCCGGTACAATGATTCAAGTTAGACGACCGAAGAACACGCCGTACGTAGTCGCTGATGGCCTGGAATGTTTTGATGGACGGCTGGTTCCGGTTCTTGATCCGAGCCTTCCTATGGAAGAGATCTCGACTTCTGGAGCAAACCGCTACAGAAAGAGACCCTTTCCTGAACTAAGGTGAGCTATGACGGTGATCCTGAACGACCTCGGCACACGCACCCTGATCATGGGTGTCCTGAACGTAACGCCTGACTCATTCTCGGATGGCGGTCTGTTCGGCGACCATGCTACTGCGGTCAAGCATGCCCGCGAAATGGAGCAGGCAGGCGCCGACATCATTGACATTGGCGGAGAGTCCACACGCCCCGGCCATACACCGATCGAAGCCCAGGAGGAGCAACGGCGGGTCCTGCCGATCATCCGCGACCTTGCTTCCGTCTTGACGGTGCCGATCTCGATCGACACCTATCGGGCAGCCACGGCCCGAGCCGCCCTCGCGGCAGGGGCCAAAATCGTGAACGATATTTGGGGCCTTCAGCGTGATCCTGACATGGCAGCGGTCATCGCGGACTACAATGCCTACGCGATCGTCATGCACAACCGGGCCGAGGTCGAGGCCTCGCTCGACATCATGGCGGATATGCTGCGCTTCTTCGAGCACTCCTTGGCTCTGGCCCGCCAAGCTGGTATCCCAGATGCACGCCTGATCCTTGATCCGGGTATCGGCTTCGGCAAGACAGCCGACCAAAATCTTGAAGCTCTCCGCCGCCTGCCGGAACTGAAGGCGCTGGGTTTCCCTGTGATGGTAGGTGCTTCTCGCAAGTCGGTCCTGAGTCGCTTCTATGATCCCCATGTCCCACCGCGCGATCGACTCTTCGGCACTCTCGGAGCGCATGTGGCGGCCGTGAGCCGCGGCGCCGATATCGTTCGCGTCCACGACGTCAAGGCTCATGTGGAGGCCTGCCGTGTGGCCGACATCCTCTTGAGGAACCTGCCATGAGCGATACGATTACGCTCTCCCGTCTGGCGCTCTATGCTCACCATGGCGTTCACGCTGAAGAGGCTCGCCTCGGGCAGCGCTTCTATGTCAGCCTGACCTGCTTGCTTGATGTTAAACCTGCCGGGCAGGCGGATGATTACCGGCAGACCGTCTGCTATGCGACCTTGGCTAAGCTCGTTCATGAGATTGGCACAACGCGCCGCTTCCATATCATCGAGGGGCTGGCCGAGGCAATTGCCGCAGCCGTGCTCGCCCAGTTCCAGCTGATTACGGCCGTGACAGTGCAGATCGAGAAGCCTGAGGCTCCGGTGCCTTTCATTCTCAACGGTGTTGCGGTTCAGATCCGGCGCTCCCGCAATGGCTAAGGTCGCACTCAGCCTCGGCAGCAATCTGGGCGACAAGCGCGCCAACATTGCCAAGGCACTGTCCGCTCTGGATGAGGGTGGTGCACGGATTATGGTGCGCTCTGCGGACTACCGCACGGAGCCCTGGGGTCCCATTGCTCAGGACTGGTTCGTCAATGCCTGTGCCCTGGCCGAGACGGATCTCGCGCCCGATGACCTTCTGGCCCTGTGCCTTCGGGTGGAGCGGCAGCTTGGGCGCATCCGCGAGGTGAAGTGGGGGCCCCGGGTCATCGACATCGATATTCTAACCTATGACGATCTTGAGCTGATCACTCGCAGTCTGACCCTCCCCCACCCATTCATAGGAGAGCGTGAGTTTGTGCTGGTGCCGCTAGCCGAGATCGCATCGGATCTGAAGCTCGGCGGCCGGCCTATAATGGATATGCTCGCCGGATTGAACAGAGGCGATGTCGCGAAGCTTACCTAAGCCAGGATTCGCTTGTTGGCCAACGGATCGCGGCTTCGTTCGTGATTGAGCTGCATCATGGCTTCGTGGATCGTCTGGTCGAGGTCTTCGGGGCGGGTGAAGGTCAGGTGGGCAAGGTCATCGCGCTTCACATCGCGCCATCGCTCTTTGATGTCATTGAGTCCAGGGGCATACTTGGCAGCCAATCAACGCTGAGCCAGTGCACCCGCTGCGCGAGGGCTGCTGTGCTTGCATTGCTGGTGTAAATGACAAACGCTGGCAGGGGCGGCGCTCCGCGAAGGAGCAGATCCATCGGCTCGGCGGCTCCGGAGCCTACACCCACCAAATGCTCCATCAGCCGCGATCATAGGCGCCAGCAGAATTCCAGATCCGACTGCAATTGACCTACCAGTGCAATACCTTTCTGGCTCGGATTAGCGCCACCGAGATGGCAACGCCTCTGCCGGAGGAGTGAAGGGTGTGGTATCGTCCATATCCCACAGTGCAAACGTGGCGCTGCATGCGGTTGGGCTCGACAGCGTCAATCCCGGCTTCTAAGGCCATGCTCGCCTACACTCGTTGGGTGAGGCGTATTGCAGCCAGTGCCCCCGAGCTTTGGCGACCTATACTTCCGGACCATGAGCAGGCGCGGTGAAGGACTACACCGGGTCAACATCGGCGCTTAACCGCGGCGGTGTGACGGTCTGCCCACCAGCCTAACGTGGAGGACATCTCCGTCAGTCGTACATTCTCGGCTCTATCAATAGCTTGGACAAGTTGTGCAATACCGCTTGGCTAAAGCGGATTTTGGATCAGTGTAGAGCACAGCCAGCGTGCCTGATACAGCCTTTGGCATGGTGTGCGGTGATGGTGTAGAGGGCTAGTTGTTTGAGCTCTGCCTCCAGGGTTTCAAGACTGCGCTCGGCTTTGGTCTTGAGCCGCTCATTCATCTTAGCCCAGGCAGGCTCGATCGGGTTGAACTCAGGCGAGTAGCGCGGCAGGTACATCAGTCCGATGCCGGGGTGATTCAGCAGGTCGCGAACTTCTGTGGCGTGATGCGGGCGCAGGTTGTCCATCGCCAGAATGGCGTCCGGCTTCGTGCCTTTGAGGGCCCGCACAAGCACCTGTTCGAGATAGCCCAGCAGCACCGACGTGGAGGTGGACGCCTCGATGGTAATCGTGGTCACCAGTCTGTCACACGCGAGGGCCCCTAGAACCGTCAGCCGTTGCCAGGAGCCGAGCGGGATCGACCCATAGGCGCGCTGCCCACTCGGCGCTCGGGCGTGGGTGCGGGCCATCTTAGTCGTCACCCCGCTCTCGTCGAGGAACACCAAGCGTTCCACGAATAGGTGGTTTATCTGCTGGCGGTAAGCCTCACGCTCGGCGGCAATCTCGGGCCGCTCCTGCTCGGCCGCCCGGAGCGTCTTTTTTCACCGTCAGCTTGAGGCGCTGCAGCGTCCGGCACATCACCGGTCGGCTGATCCGCTTGCTGGTGAGCGCAAACAGACGCTCCGCGTACTGATCCAGGTAGGAATCGTTGGTCTCAGCCACGAGCCCTCGCAGCAGCGCCAGATCATGGGATCCTAGCCGACCGGGCGGTCCTCCGCGGCCCGGCCTCGGGCAGCGCCGGCCCTCCTGGCGGGCGGATCCAGTTCGACACGGTGGCGGGGCACACCCGAAAGCGGCAGGCAATGGCAACCTGGCTGCCCTCACCTTGCTCATAGGCAGCCGGAACGTGCTCGCGCAAATCGCTGGAATAAGGCTGGCATAACTTGTCTCCCGTGCCATATGGCCAACAACGCACAGACCGCTGCTCTCGGTTCAAATCAGCTCGAAGTTCGCTTTAGCATGGCTGCGGTCCGCTCCATCATCGGGCGGCAAACAGTGCGGCACAGCCAATGGTCTCCACCCTCACCTGCTCAAAGCGGGCGGCCAGCTCCCGTCGCAGATCCTCGGCACAGTCCTGTTCGTTCGAGAAGATCTCCTTTGAATTGTAGAAACCCATCAGTACTCTGGCCATTCGGGAGCGCTGGATCCCCCTAGCCAAGAGCGTCGAACCAAACACGACTCCACCTGGTGCGAGAAAAGGCCTGATGTGGTCAAACACCACCGCCTTCTGCTCCATGCTACCCGGCAGGCAATGCAGCACGTAGTTGATGCCGATGGAGGTAAAAGGGCCCGTCTCAAGCTGAAAAGGCTCCAGAACATTCGCACAGACGCATTTGGGGTCATAGCGCCGGATCCGGGATGCGGTCCGCGCGAGGCAGGTCAGGTTGAGATCGAGCAGCGTGATCTGGGGCTGGCCGGAAGGAAACTGGCAGTGGTCGAGAAACCAGCCCGTGCCGACCCCGATTTCGAGGTGACGGTCACTCACGTGATCATTGTAGCGGTCGAGCAGACGTTGGGGCGGGCACTTCCAGATAAGGGGGCTGGACAGGCCGAGCACCACCAGATCGTAAACGTCGAGCATGCGGGGTGTATATACGGCCTGCCCAGCCACGACCGCCGGGTCAGTCCTCTCGTGCCGTGTAGTCATTGGTGTGCCCTCCTGAAGCATTCCAGCGTACCGCGATGTTGCTGAGTGATGTACGGGATCGGCGCATGCAATTGTTGGGCCACAGCGCGTCCGCGGCAAAATGTTTCTGGTGCTTACTATGTGATTACCAGGAAGAGAGAGATCTGTGACACGCAGAAGTGTTGTCATGTCGATTCTCTTGCAAATCCGGCACAGGAACGAGAGAGTAGCAGTGTATCGTGCCGTACTTATGCGGCGAGCAGGTGAAACTGTTCGGCGAGCGATAGCGCCGATTGCACGCATATTTCGCCTGCTATTTGCGCGGCATATGGATCAACTCGTTGCCATCCAAGATCGCGCGGGCACTGTCAGCGGACTTGAAGCCGACCATCGATCGCACGCGGGTTTGACGGCGCAGCGATCCTGCTCGATGCCGTGAGATATTGACTCTACTGGGTCCTGATCGGCTTGAGCCGGCGTCTTGAACGGTTCTGCCGCCGACTCTCAGCATCACACGACAGGACGGCTTCATGATTGGTCTCCCTGGCATCGGCGACGATCCTCTCGGGCCGGCCATGCCGCACGACGAACCGCCTTGAGCAGGAACTCCCAATCGATGCTGGCGAAGTACCATTGGACGGCGAGCACCCGGTCGAACAGCCAGCAGAGCTGACCGGTCTACCTGAGCGCATCGGTCGCGGATCGGCTGGGCGATACCCGTAAGAGTCACCATGGACGACAGGCTCCTTGATCGGCTCGAGATATCGTTTGACCACCTCCTGCGCGATCCTGTCGCCGGCCGTGGGCACACCCTCAGCGAACTGCACCTGGATCCAACCAACCTTTGGGATCGGCTGAGGTCATCCACCCGTTCCATCCGCTGCGCGGACAGCGGTGTGTCTTTCTGAAGGCCCGCTGCGTCTCGGGTGTCGAGACATTGAGCCTGCGCGACCCCCACCGCGGCTCGTTTGCCATACCGCGAGACTGGACCGAATGTACGCGGCCGGAGGCGCAAGCCTCCGCCACGAGCCTCCCCTTGCTGATCAAAGCGTTCGCATACAACCAATCCGGGGTGACCGATGGTCCATCTTTTGATTCGCTCGGACAGACTGGTGAGTCGGTCCGATGGACATCCAACACCTTTCATCAGCGGCCTTGCGCAAACGCCGCCACAAGCTCGCGCACGGCTTGCCGCCCATCGAGCAGGTGCTGCGAGGCTCGCTGATCGAGACTTACAAACGATATGGGCACCTAAACTGCTACTGCATAACCCGGACCGGGTCACGGTCCGAAGCGAAATCTGTCCATCACTCAGCTCGGCGGTCGCCCCCGAAGGGACTACGTTCCAAATTACGCCTATCCGCGAGCCGCGCAATTGATCGCCACTTTCCCGCAAGCTACGCGGCGCGCTCGACGAGATTGGCGCGATCAACGCAGAACTCTGCGACGACGCGCAGAGATTGGATAGACCCTCGTAGCCCAACATAAGAGAGTAGAGGTCACTCTTGTTGAGGCAGTGCAGAGGGCGAAACACCCCGCATGGGTCGAGCTGATACGCAACGCGGCCGATGCATGTATATTACAACAGCCAAGGTTAACATCTCATCGTTGGCCGGCGTCATGCGCCCCAGCAACCCCGTCTTATGACCTTGGAAGACGCCATAGTCGTGGCGCGGCGAGTAAGCGACCGTCATCGCACTTTAGGCTTGACCGGGACCCGCAACAAGCGCATCTGCCTTTCCACCCGCAGTCTGCTTTGGCAGAATGCGGATCCACTGGAACTTTGAACCCCATGCCAAGCGACAGTCACAGTCGATTGACCACGCCGTCACGGGCCTGTGCAGGCACCTGATCTCTTGATCGGCTCACCTGCGACCGGCCCTTGACGGCTGGTTGGAACCGAGGTGAGCCCATGACCCTCCATATTCGGCGCCTCCGTGCGTCCCTCCGCGCGCCTGCCGCGCCCGTGCCTGTCTACCAGGACCGTTCCCTGGCTTACGTGCTCTGGCTGCTCCTGTTTCTCGTCTTCGCCCCAATGATTGGGGTGCATGTTGCCTTTCTGCTCTACCCCGATATGGCAGAGGCCCGGTCTGTCCAGGACAGGAGCAACTCCCCCGGAAAGCACGGCTGAGGAAGGCTGTCATGATCCGGGTCTACGACTGCTCCCAGAACAACTATGACGTGCTCGTGTCGGGTACCACGAGCCTGCCGGAGAGCGCCGTCTGGATCGACCTCGACCGCCCCTCTCCTGAGGAGGAACAGGCGGTCGAGGCCCTGCTTAACCTTGACCTGCCCACGGCCGACGAGATGAAGGACATCGAGCCCTCCTCCCGCTTGTACGTGGAGAACGGCGCAACCTACATGACGGCTGGCGTGCTATGGGGCGTGGAAGTTGGTACGCCGGAAGTCACCCCCGTCACCTTCGTGCTCACGAACGGGCGCCTGGTGACGATGCGCTATGCCGAGCCGCGCTCCTTCCGGACGGTCGCCAACTACATCAAGACCCAACCTGACCTGTGCACCAGCGGGGTCATGACCCTCATTACCCTCCTGGAAGCTAATGTCGACCGCATCGCTGAAGTGCTGGAATGGGTTGGCGGAAGTGTCGATCAGGTCTCCCGGGAGATCCTTGAGCGCAAGCGCCGGGCTAAGCACAAGGCCGCCTCCACCAAGGGGCTGGAGGAGGTGCTTGATGCGATCTCGGTAGACCACAATGTGACGGTAAAGGCGCGCGAAAGTCTCGTCAGCCTTGGCCGTATGATCAGCTTCCTGGCCTTGACCCAACAGGTCAGGACCAGCAAGGAGGCGCGCGAGCACGTCAAGAGCCTAGGCCGCGATGTCGCTTCGCTGACGGATCATGCCACCTTTATCGCCAGCAACATCAACTTCCTGCTCGATGCCTCGCTCGGCCTCATCAACCTGGAGCAAAACCAGATAATCAAGATCTTCTCCGTGGCGGCGGCCTGCCTGATGCCCCCGACCTTGATCGCATCGAACTACGGTATGAACTTTGAGCACATGCCGGAATTAGGGTGGCTGTTCGGCTATCCGGCATCCTTGGCGATGATGGTGGTCTCAGCCATCATCCCGTTCGTCTACTTCAAGCGTAAAGGTTGGCTTTAGGACAGACTGGGCCATGCCTCTTTAAGGGACCAGCCCGAGAGCTGCGGGGATACCCTGGCGCAGGCCTATGCTCGATCCCGGGGCCTTCCTGATGGTGTTCACCCGGATCATCGGCTTGACGCGCGGTGACTTCCGACCGCGCTTCCGAACAACATCGCGGAGTTGCGCTACATAGTGCATCGGAACCCTTGCACTTGGCAGGTGCTCCGACTATTACGATACACAGTGAAGCCTAATGTGGCAGCTAACGCTGCCGGACCCGCGAAGGTATTGTCGTGACCCTATCCCGCCCAGCCGGAAGGCCGCGCAGTGAAGAGGCGAGGCGAGCCGTTCTTCGAGCTGCCTATGCCATCCTCGTCGAACAGGGCCTCACCGCCTTCTCGATCGATGCTGTCGCATTGAATGCCGGCGTCGCCCGGACCACGATCTATCGATGGTGGTCCAGCAAGGGCCTGTTGGCCGTCGAGAGCTTCATGGAGGTTGTGGCACCCCGGTTCAGCTTTTCGGCAACGGCATCGGCCGCCGACGATCTTCGCGCGCTGCTGCACTCGGTGGCGTCCGTCATGAACGGCGAGGCCGGACGGATCATCGCATCCATCCTGGCCGAGGCGCAGGGCGATCCCAACACCCACCAGGCCCTCCTCGACCACTACTCAAATCCCTTGAGACGCGCGAGCATCAAGCTTCTTCAGGCCGGCATCGACAGTGGCGAATTCCGCGCGGATCTTGAACTTGAACCCGTTCTCGATGCCGCATTCGGTGCCCTTTATCTCCACCTGCTCCTGGGCTGGAGGCTTGACCGGGTCTGGGTCGACCAAGTTGCGGACACGCTGCTGAACGGCTGTCGGCAGAAGCCTCCCCTCCAACCATTCGCATCGACGAACAACAGGTGACATCCATGGATATCGAGGACCGAGCGTCGAAGAAGTCGGGCTTGCGGGATGAGCTGCTTCGCCACTATCGCGACATGCTGCTCATCCGCCGCTTCGAGGAGAAGACCGGCCAGCTTTATGGTACCGGCGCGATCGCCGGCTTCTGCCATCTATACATCGGACAGGAGGCCATCGCGGTCGGCATGGTCGCCGCCGCCGGCCCGAATGATACCTTCATCACCAGCTACCGGGACCACGGTTTCATGCTGGCGCTCGGCATGGACCCGAACCGTGTCATGGCGGAGCTGACCGGACGCCGTGACGGCTACTCTCATGGCAAAGGCGGATCGATGCACATGTTCGCCCGTGAGCGCAACTTCCTCGGCGGGCATGGCATTGTCGGCGCCCAGGTGCCGATCGGCGCCGGAGTCGCCTTTGCCCACAAGTACAAGGACGACGGCAACATCTCGCTCACGTTCATGGGCGATGGCGCCGCCAACCAGGGGCAGGTCTACGAGACCTTCAACATGGCCGCGCTGTGGAAGCTGCCCTGTGTGTTCGTCATCGAGAACAACCAGTACGGTATGGGTACTTCGGTGTCGCGCCACGCCGCCGGACCCGGCCACTACTTGCGAGGCGAGGGCTACGGCATCCCGGGCAAGCGCGTCGACGGCATGGATATTCAGGCCGTGAAGGCTGCGGGGCTCGACGCGGCCGAGCATGCCCGCTCTGGCAAGGGTCCGATCCTGCTTGAGATGATGACCTACCGCTACCGCGGTCATTCTATGTCAGACCCGGGCAAGTACCGCACGCGCGAGGAAGTCGACCAGATGCGGCATCGACGAGATCCGATCGATCATGTCGGCAAGTTCCTGGTGGACCGATACGGCCTGACGAAGGATGTGCTCAAGGCCGAAGAAGAGGACGTGCGCAAAATCGTCAATGCAGCGGCGGAGTTTTCGCTAGAGAACCCGGAGCCCGACGCGTCGGAGCTTTGGACGGACGTTTACAAGGTCAGCTGAAGAGGCCGGAGCAGAACCGGCGGTCACCAGTACACCGACAACTCATTCCCCACATCCGCTGTCAATTTTGCACCTCATGATAGGACTGGGCGATTTGGATGCCGATTTGTGCACTTCACGTGAGACTGGAAGCCTTCTCAGTCTCACATGAAGTGCACATAGGAGCAGGGCTCCTTAGTTGCCTGCGGCGTGCCATGTCCCGCATCTCCTCTCGGGAGTTGCCTCCGGCCAGGGGAGCCTGCCAGGCCCTCGATGTGAGTTTCGCCACGCGTCGTCAGGTCGCATGCACGCGGTTGGGCAGTCTCACATGAACTGCAAATGGTTTCAAATGCAACACCGCCTTTTATCCCATTCAGCCGTCCGACTCGATAGACCGGCATGCTACTGTCGCAGTCACTCCGAAGTGGAGGCGATAAATGCACTTAGCGCACGTAGAGCGTTTCGTCGTTTTCCAGGCGCAGAATGAGTGGTTGGTCACATGCAGAGATCGGACACAGATCACCTTTTCCACGCGGGAGGAAGCTGAGACCTCGGCCTTGAATGCCGCAGACGCCTTGCCACTCAAGAACATTCTGTTTCCATTCTGATTAGGCCAGATGCGCCCGACACTGATACCCAGCATACGAAGGTGCTGATGGGACATACTCCTCAATTCAAGCCAAGCTAACGGTCCTACCCGCACCTTTCCAGGCGTTATAGGCCAGGAGCCGCTGCAACGGAGGACAAGAAGAACAGTCGTCTACCTGGCACTGCGAATGGCAAGAGCTTGATCAAGACCGCACAGGCCGCTCAGGTCAGAGAGCATGTTTGTGGCATCCTCGCCTGACTCAAGTCTCATGCTCCACAATCTTCGGGCAAGACCAAGTAATCCCCGAAGAGATCGGAGGCGCGAGGCTCTCGAATGTGATCTTTATCAGTGGATAGTCTTGTCAAGAGGAAGCGAGCAAAGAAGCGTTCCGTTGGAGGATACGATGTTGAGCCGCCAACCAACCCAGTCATCAAACACGCTATTGAACTCCCGGCGCAATTCGCTGATGGCCTTCTCTGCTTCAGTTTTTGCCGTCTTCAGATCAGAGACCTCAACGCCTGTGTCATCCAGAATGGCCTCGTCGCCGTTCACGAGGTGAAAGAAACAGCGCATGTTCGCCCCCGGCATCTGGTGGTTCATTTCCCTTGGTCGCGTACAACCTTCAAAGGAAAGCTGTCGAGAGCCACCCAGCCAACATCAGGATGGGGGCACGGCACCAGATAGGCCCGACCATCCTCCAGCTTCTCAACTCGGCACCGGAGTGCCCTCTGATCACCTGGAGGGCGGTATACAACGATGGAGCCAATCTCGATCTGATCGCCCGAGCCTGCCCCTCCCTGATGATCCAAGATGTGAGTGTCAGAGGGTACGCTCTGATGTGCGTCCGGCTCCTTACTTGCCCTGAAGCGATCGAGGGCCGCGATCGCGACACGGGCGCGGTCTCGATAACGGTCGCTCACGACCCGCAAGAGGAGGTCACGGCTGCGTCCGGGATACCAGGAGGCTCCGCCGACTTTGGCGAGGTCATTCGCAACCGCTTCGATTTCTTCCTCAGTCATGTCTTGCCAACCTCTGCCTTCAGATATCGGGGTAACCCGAAGAATGTAGAAGAGTAACGCCTAGCTTCAGAAAAGAAGCAGAATGGCTTAGCCGAAGTCAGGACCTTTTGTGCGGGGACCCTCTCAGGACCAGTGCAAGATCTGTTCCAGATTATTTGCTCATATGGCCGTCATTCCGGCACGTCAGCAGCGGCTTACGCTCCCTGATTTCGCGTGACAGGTGCAATGGAGACGCTCTGGGCAATGTCCCACACGAAGCTGGCCAGTTCGCGCGCAATCGCGGTGGCTACCTTGAGCAACGGCTTGCCGGCGGCCATCAGGCGCCGGAGGCGTTGGCACAACCGAACCTGCGCCCGCCAGGCTACCGCTCGGATCTCGTCCGGCAACCCTCCCACCCGGGCGCGATAGCAGACCGCCTCGCGCGCCGGCAAGCGGTAGGACCAGCCCGCCTCGATCAGCATCGTGCGGGCATGCCCGTTGCCGCTCCTGGTAAGCCCACCCCGCCGCCGGCGGGTGCTGCTCGACCGTTCCGATGGCACCAGCCCAAGCCAGCTCATCAGCTGCTTCGGTCAGATTGTACGGGAAGGCGATGTGACGCGCGCGTGGTTGATTGCCGGCTTCGGCGCTCGCACGAGACGAGTCACCCTTGTGGCCCAAGCCGTTACGCTCGAGCAGACGCTGACGGACGCGGCGATCACGATGCTCAACAAGCTGATCGGCCACTTCTTCTACGCGCGTGCCCACATGCGGCGCAGGAAACGGTATGTTGAGGCCCACCAAGATACGACCAAGGTGCTGTGTCTCTTCCGGACAAACCTGCTTCATCTGGCGGCCTCGATTAAGACACGATCGGGGCATCATCGGCAACCCTCAAGCGGCTGGCAGCCTCTCGCAATCCCAGCCAGCTCGCCCGCGCCCTCCGCGAGCTCGGACGCCTCGAGCGCACGCTGTTCATGATCGAGTGGTATTCCGACTCTGCGCTGCGGCGGCGTTGTCAGGCTGGTCTCCACAAGGGCGACGCGACCCACAAGATGAAACGGGCCGCGGACCTTCCCCGCCGCCAAGCACGGACGATCCAGTCTAATGTTCTCAAACACGTGTCGCCTCTGAGTTGAGAGCACATCAATCTCACCGGCACCTACGCATGGGGCGAGCAGCCTGTGCTTGTAGACGGCTTTCGACCCTTGCGACTACCCAAGCCCTTGGCTCGCGCCGCATAGCCCAACGGCAGAGCCGATCGTCAGGTTCGCTGTTCGTTCTACCTTAGCGCACAAACAGGCATAGATCTTGCGCTGCCCTCAACGTGGGGAGAGCTACTGATGAGCGGTCTCTTTCCTCTCAATTCATGTTCGCAGCGGAAAACGCACGCTGATCGAACCCACTAACGAAACAGTGAGATAGACGGGCATGGGACCAAAGGTCGATTCAGGTACATACGATAACGCAATTCCGGCTCAGGCTGATGTCGTAGTCATCGGTGGGGGCATCGTCGGAACAAATACGGCCTTGTTCCTAGCCCGGAAAAACATCTCGGTCGTGTTGTGCGAAAAGGGGCACATCGCAGGTGAGCAGTCGAGCCGCAATTGGGGCTGGGTCCGCAAGCAGGGCAGGGATTCCCGAGAGATCCCTCTCATCATCGAAAGCATGCGCCTGTGGACGGGAATGAACGAACTTGTTGGAGCTGAAACTGGCTTCCGCACAACGGGGATCCTCTATGTCTGCGACACCGACGAAGATGCTGCCAAAAGAGAAGCTTGGTTGGAACTGGTACGTCCCTATCAGCTGGATACCCGCCTCATTGGCTCCGAGGAACTCAGCAGCCTGATGCCTGGCGCAAACAGGCGCTTCAAAGGAGCGCTTTATACAGCATCCGACGGGCGCGCTGAGCCGCAGAAAGCGGCGCCAGCCATCGCCCAAGCCGCGCGGCGTGATGGCGCGACAATCCTGACCCAATGCGCAGTGCGGGGCGTCGAGACCACGGCCGGCCGAGTCACCCGTGTCGTTACAGAGAAGGGGCCAATCACACGCAATGCTGTCGTCCTTGCAGGTGGGGCCTGGTCCCGATTGTTTTGCCATGATCTTGGAATTAGACTGCCACAATTGAAGGTCTGCTCATCTGTCCTGCGCACCGAAGCCCTGGAGGGCGGCCCAATAAGCGCTGCTAGGCTTCCGAAAGTTGCCTACCGCAAGCGCCTGGACGGCGGGTACACAATTGCGAGCGTAAATGCTAATATCGCCGATATCGTCCCAGATACGTTCGCTTTCTTTAGGGACTTCCTTCCAACATTGCGGATGGAGTGGAAATCGCTCCAGCTGAGGCTCGGCCGTCGCTTCTATGACGAGTGGTCAATGGCGGAGAAGAAGCCCATCGACCAAATCTCACGCTACGAGCAGGCGCGCGTGCTCGATCCCGAGCCAGAGGCTACCCTCAACGATCAAGCTCTCGCAGCGATGAAAGCCGTGTTCCCAGTGTTTGAAAAGGCGAGGGTTGCCCAGCAATGGGCAGGCATGATCGATGTGACGCCTGATGCCGTACCGGTGATTTCTCAAGTCGACGGGATTTCGGACTTCGTGATCGCCACTGGCTTTTCCGGGCATGGGTTTGGGATCGGTCCTGGAGCCGGTCAGCTTGCCGCCGATCTCGTCACCGGAGATCCGCCGATTGTGGACCCCACGCCGTTTCGCTTTTCGCGGTTCACGGATGGATCTCGCCCGCGGCCCGAAGTGGCAGTGTGAACAAACATGCCTATGAAGCGATCCGGATCAACCAGCAAACATAGCGTTGTATCACCCAGGCAGCGGCGATGATCCGGTGTAGATCCGAAGATCGGAACTGGGGTTGCGAGCAAAACAGGAGGAAGCCAGATGAGTGACTGCATGAAACGGCCATATCATCATCTACAAGCAAGCGATGTTGCCGATATGGGGAGACGCTCGGGAATAAGCCGGCGCGACCTACTCCACCTTGGCCTCGTAGCTGGAGCGGCGACTCTGGTCAAGCCGAGCAGGGCACCGGCGGCATCGTCATGTCTGGATAGCGCCCGTTTGGCAATGTGTGGAATCAAGCCGAAGTGCGACGAGTGGTGGGTGATCGGTCCGTGGTCGGTCAGGAGCTGCCAGGGCGGGGCTGGTCAGGGATGCACAGCTCCCGCAGTCGCGCATCCGGCGAGCTCATCAGAAGCTCTTTGGGCATGCGATAGCCCAAGCAGTTGCGTGCGGCTTCATTGAGCCGATCACAGATCCCAAGCAAGACCTGCTCGGGCAAAGCAGCAATGTCCGTGTCCTGCGACAAAAGATGGCGTCGACACCCCGGTCCACAATCACACGCCTCCCGTTCGCGCTCATGACTTCCATGCGACCGTGGTCGGGTGTGAGAGGCTGCACAGGTGCAGCCGA
>NZ_JAGPUP010000465.1:0-19541 GCF_018069605.1 Microvirga sp. HBU67558
CGGTACGGGTGATCTGCGGCTCGAACTGACGTGCGATGCCGGGCATCTGGCAAATCCTGATCGTTGAAAAAGGTCTCCGGGACAGACAGGAAGCTGCGTTCTGGATCTTCCTGCCCTGGAGATTGCTGGGGGAATGAGCCAGGACCTAGCACCTCTCTCGGCAAACTTCAAACAGTTGATCCGGGCCGCCTCACTCGTGTGAACGGGGTGGAACTGGTACCCTTCTCAGCTTGGCTCAAGCCGCTATTGTCCCGGGATGTCCCTGGTTCATCTAGATACCGACAGATGCGAGAGACGGCGGAGGTTGAGATGACAGAGCCCTTTCAGCGCGGAGGCATCACTGGCCGTGGCGGCGCCGAGAGTATAGCGATTCAAGTCCTAAACTTCATTGTTGAAGACGTTGCTCGGATCATCCAGTTTCTGAACGTGACCGGCCTTCAGCCTGAGACCATCCGCGCTTCGGCGAGATCGTCGCATTTCCTGCTGGGTGTCCTCGAGTATGTGGCGAAGGACGATGAACTGCTGAAAGCTATCGATCAGGGGATAAAGATCCGGCCAGTTGCGATCCTGGCAGCCATTGTGCATCTGTCGCCGGAGCCTAAAGTAGAGCCGCTTGATGTGGAGGTCGACGCGGCTCCGCAACTGCCGAGGCGCAACCTGTTTCAATGAAGGAAAAGCCATCCAAATGGCGGTTCCGGCTTACCCCCGATAATCGATACTTATCAGGGATGAGACATGTGCTTGGCTACTTCCCTGATCCAAGGCCGGGCTACTGTGATTAGAGGAGCAACGCAGGATCTATCATCAGGGTAGCGGTGGAAGCTGTCTGAACGGATCAAGGCACTCAATGCCAAGTGGCTCGAAATGCTTGAGGTTACGCGTCATCACTGTGAGCCCATGAGCCTTCGCCGTCCCAGCGATGGCAATATCCGCCCATCCAGGCGATTGACCGATGCTGCGAGCCTTGTCGAGAAGCCGTCCGGCAGCCCTCGCACTCGCACCGTCAAAAGGCAGGATGCGAGGTCCATAAAGATGCTCCACAGCAGCCCACCATGCTTCCAGGTTGCTTGCCTTTGTCGTGGCTCCTTCGCGCAGAGCTTTTGCAATGCCCGCGATCACCTCTCCCGTTGTGACAACCGAGATAAACAGTCTCGGAGACATGACATCCATCCACCCGACGAGTTCGTCCGACGGGCGGCTTTTGGATGGTGCTCTGGAGGAGATGACGTTTGTGTCGACCAGATACACCTAAAACTCCTCGGATTGATGTGGCGGCTCATCCCGCTCGGGAATGTCTCCTGCTTCTATTGGAGCGGCCATGAGGAGCTTACCGAAGGACGGAATGGTTGAGAGACGCCGGAACTCGTCCCAGGAAATAAGAACAGCTTCCTTTCGGCCGTGGCGGGTGATCACGATCTCCTCACCAGCGGCGGCGCGGTCCACGATCGCGGATAGGGATGCCTTAGCGTCCTTGAGTTGAACTTCCTGCATGACATCACCTCTCCGGCAGAATATGACTACAGTGGTCATATTGGGCGCAGGCCCTTAGTTGTCAATGGTTAGGTGCTCTACAGCCTTTTGAGCATCCGGAATTCCGGCTGGACCCAGGAGTGCAGCAAAGACAAGCAAGTTGAAGCAGAGTTACCATAGGGCGCCTTATTAGGTTGGTTCCTGCTCAGTCGACATACAGACCGTCCTCAGGTGGCTGACCCGGGCTGGGATAGACGTTCCGGCGAGGCGCTCGACCTCTCCAAGGGTCTGCGGCTTCTATCTCACCTTGAGGGCCACAAACGCGATCACGCCTGACAACCTCTTCTCCAAAGCTGTCGATACGCCGCCGGAGAACGATTCGGCACCTCTCGCTTTCGACACCACAGGATAAATCTGCGTAGAGGTTGCGCTCGTAGGTGCATTCAGTCCCGCCATAACGGTCATACTGGTACTCACTGTAGGAAACCTCCGTACCGGTCACGCACCCGCCCAGCAAAGTTGCAACGGCGACCAGAGTGGCAGTGGGACTTACTCGGTTGAACCAACTTACTGTGAGAGACCCCTTGTGTCCGCCGGCGACGCCGACCGGCATCCTCCAGCACTGACAGGGAGGGGCGGGTGACACCCTTGAAATGTATGTGAACGGCTCAGCTAGCCCTACAGGTTCGGCAAACGCGCCTGTTGAGGGCCACACCTGAAGCAGGTGTCTGTCTCAAGCCGTAGCCGCTTCAATGCTCGTCGGGTCGGTTCCAGCACCCGCAGCAGCCCTCACAGCGTCCCAGTTGGCGAGCCGATCCACGTGCTCATTCTCAGGGTGACCGGCCAGAGTTCATGGGCAGATCGACGTGACCTTGTCTTGTTACAGCCAGCCCTTCCGCTTGAAATACACGAACGGGATGATTGCCGAAATCAGCATCAAGGCCATTGATGCTGGATACCCTCCAACCCAATCCAACTCCGGCATGTGCTCAAAATTCATTCCATAATTTGAGGCGACGAGGGTAGGGGGCATGAGACAGACGGCCGCGACCGAAAAGATCTTGATGATCTGGTTCTGCTCCAGGTTGATCAACCCGAGGGATGCATCGAGCAGGAAGTTGATGTTGTTGGCAATGAATGTGGCGTGATCCGTGAGCGAGGCCACATCCCGGGCCAGACTCTTAACATGATCACGGGCCTCCCGGTTGGCATTGACCTGCTGCGCGAGAGCCAGGAATCCAATCATTCTCCCAAGACTGACAAGGCTTTCACGTGCCTTCACAGTAACGGTATGGTCAATAGCGATCGCATCCAGGATCCCCTCCAGCCCTTTGGTCGATGCCGCCCTGTGTCGCGCCTGACGCTTGCGCTCCAAGATCTCCTTCGAGACCTGATCGACGCTCGTCCCAACCCGCTCCAGGACTTCGGCGGTCCGGTCCACGATCGCCTCTAGCAGAGTTATGAGAGTCGTGACGCCACTCCTGCACAGGTCGGGCTGGGTCCTGATGTAGGCTGCCACCGTCCGGAAGGATCGCGGCTCAGAGTATCGAATCGTCACCAAGCGCCCATTGGTCAGGATGAAGGTGACCGGCGCAACCTCTGGCGTGCCCACCTCCACGCCCCATAGCACGCCTGCGGTCATGTAAGTCGCACCATTCTCGGCATAAAGCCGAGACGAAGGCTCAATATCCTTCATCTCGTCGGCCGTGGGTAGGGCAAGCTTAAGGATCGCCTCGACCATCCGACCCTCCAGGTTCGCGGGGCGGTCGAGATCGATCCAGACAGCACTTTCAGGCAAGCTGGTGATGGTGTCGACCGCAAGAGCATCATAGCTGTTACTGGAGCAATCGTATATTCTGATCATGATTGCTCCTATCTGGCTGCACCCGAAAGGGTTGTGTTCTGTGCTTTTGGCCCTCGCACGTGAGTAGCCTCGGTAATGAGCACAAAAACCACATGCGCACCGATGATCGGAGTGAAGACGATGAACAGGATCAAGCAAAGCGCGTATGTCGATGAATGGTCCTGAGAGTAGGTTTTGCGCTCGCCGGTACGCAGGCACGCAAATCGGTAATAAATTTCGAGCGTCATTGACTCACCTCAATTGCGATCAGCCGTCACGTGGCCGGTCGCAGGTGCGCCGATTGAATGAAAATCAGGCGTCCACTCGAGCCAGTGACGGCGTAATCAATCGACTATGACTATCGCTTGGCATGGATTTGGGGATCCGGAGTTCGCAGGCTTTTGCAAGGCGGAGCTCACGCCATGGAATATGCGGTTATCGGAGCTTCGCGTCGGTTGGGACATGCGCTTGGCAGTAGAGCGCTCGATTCTGGTTTAAGCATGATCAATCCTTCCGGTAATGGATAACGAGGCAGAACCTCTGGCCGCTGCCTCAATGATGGTCGACTTTCCCGACCTATTTTGCGGCTGACGTTTGGTAAATCCCAAATGTTCCCAGATCCAGCCTGCGGAGCATTGGGGTGCGCCATGCGACGGCGGCAACCACGCCGAGCGTCAGGAGTCCCCCGGCGACCACGGCGCGGGTGGGACCGAGCAAAGACGCTGAAAGTCCCATCTGCATAGCTCCAAGTTCGTTGGAGGAGCTGACAAAGACCATCCGTACCGCGGCGATGCGGCCGCGCATGTGCTCGGGCGAGGCAAGGCGCAGGATGGCATGCCGGATAACCATGCTGAACCCGTCGCAGATGCCGGCGAGGAAGAGAGCCAGTAGTGAGAGATAGAAGTTGGTCGAGAGGCCGAACGCAACCATGCACATTCCGAAGCCCGCAATAATGAGATGAAGCGCAAGACCGGCGCTGGCCTTCGGCATAAGGCGGATTGACATCAGAGCGGCGGTCAATGCGCCGGCGGCAATTGCTGCGCGCAGCATGCCGAATCCTGATGGGCCGACCTGCAGAATATCGGTAGCGAAGATCGGCAGAAGAGCAGCGGCGCCGCCGAAGAACACGGCGAAGAGGTCAAGCGCCATTGATCCGATCAGCACCTGGTTTCGGAAGACATATTGAATGCCTTCGTAAATGCGCGAAACGGGTCCTTGTTCGCTGCCTTGATGGACCGGAATAGGCTTTTCGCCAATCCAACCGGCGAAGATGAGGTAGCTTGCGGCGAACAGGGCGGCGAGCACGCCATAAGTCACCACGGGCCCTGCCGCCGCCCAGATGAAGCCCACGGCCACTGGACCAAGCATATCGGCAATGCGGCCTGACGTGGAGATGATTGGTATGCCCTTCAAGATAAGCCCGACAGGGAGAACCTGAGCCTCGAGCCCGACCGCCGCTGGGGCCTGATAGGATCGGATCGATGCGGAGAGAAAGGCCGATGCCAACAGCATGACCAGAAGCCAAAACTGGGCGGCGGAGACGAGTGCCAATCCGGCACACAGAAGCGTGAGCAACCCGACGGTGATGAGCACCAGCTTGCGGCGGCTGTGACGATCAGCAATTTCGCCACCATGGAGAGCGATGGTCAAGCCGGGTATCACCTGCACGAAGCCGAGAAGCGCGATATCGAGCGGATCCTTTCGGATCTCGTAGATGTGGAAAGCCAGCATGACCGTAAGAGCGGAGGCAGCGAAACGCTCGACGGTGTTGGCGGCGACGAACGCGCGAAACTCGCGAATTTCCCACAATTCCCGATTCAGGAAGCGAGAGAGCATAGCATTGGGCTCCAGAGAGATAGTGCCCGCGATGGCGCGGGTTTCCCGGTTGAGTGGGAGTGGGTGGTTCTGCTGGGAACGTAGGTTGTTCCCCTAAGATGCGCACCGGACCGGCCTGTGTGCCCCGGTCCGGCGCGTGCGTCAGTCACAAGTCTTCATTTGACCGTCACCTGGGTAAAGTCTTGATACCAGCTCTGGGCCTGGACGAACCCCGTCACGTTCGACGCAAGCGCACGCGGGTTGAGGTCATGGACGATGAACAGACGGGGAGCGTCGTCGACGACGATAGCGTGAGCCTCGGCGATCTTCGCATCCTGCACGTCCTCGGAGAAGGATTCGAATGCTTCCTTCATCAATTGGTCGACGCGCTCGTTCTTGTACATGCCCCAATTGCCGTTTCCGCCCATGCTTGTGACATTGGTGTAGAAATTGGTGGGATCGCCGAAAGGCTGGCCGTGATTAATCGCGTCGCGATGGGGGACGCGTTCCGTTCCAGGAAGTGTGCGCATGGCCTGCAGCACCGTACCCCAGTCCGCCACCTGGTACTGAACATTGACGCCGACCTCCGCCAATGATTGCTGGATGAATTCAGCCATCGGCAACGGCACCATGTTGCCGGATCCAGCCGTGGGCAGCAGCACACTGAATGAAATCGGTTTATTCGGGCCGTAGCCGGCCTCCGCGAGCAGCGCCTTGGCTTTCTCCGGATCGTAGTTGTAGGCTTGGGTAGCTTTGCCGAAATATTTATTACCCTTCTGATAAATACCGACGGCAGGAACGGCGGTGTCCGACAGGAGACCTGCCATGCCCTCACGATCGATCGCGTAATTGAGGGCTCGGCGCACACGCACATCTTGCAGCGGCCCCTTGTCCTTCATGTTGAAGCGCCAGGACCAGACATGCAGATATGGCTTCGTGATAATCTGGAACCCAGCCGCCTTGAGCGACGGAATCGAATCCGGCATCGGGAACTCGATCCAATCCACCTGGCCTGAGCGCAGGGCTGCGACGCGCGTATTTGCATCGGGGATAGGAAGAAGGACCAGTTTTTTGACCTTCGGGACGCGGGCTTTGTCCCAGTAATCCTCGTTGCGCTCCAGTTCGATGGAGGTTTGGCGGGTCACGCTCACGACCTTGAAGGGCCCGGTACCGGAGGGCTGCGCCATGAACTTCAACCAGCTGCCGGCCTTTTCATATTGGCGCGGGCTCACGATGAACACGCGCGAGACCTGATATGGCAGCATGCTGAAGGGCATCTTGGTGATGATCGCGATCTGATTCTCGCCAACCTTCTCGTAAGAGGCAATTTGCGCAGTATACGTGCTGTACCCCGCGGCTGCCTGGTCATAATGCGGCGCATCCTGCTTCAGATGACGATCCAAATTCCAGAGAATATCGTCTGGCGTGAGCAGTGAGCCGTCATGGAAACGCACGCCTTGGCGGATCGTGAAGATCCAGCGGCGATCATTGGCCGGATCAACATGCCACTCGGTAGCAAGGCCAGGGGTGAGGCCGGCGGGCGCATCGACCTTGGTGAAATCCCAATTTACCAATGCGTCGTAAATCGTATAGCCGGCGAACCGGCCGCCTTCACTGCCGTTGTCGGGAATGCCGCCGGTCGTGGGCACGTCCGAAGTCGTCATGGCAATGCGTAGAGTCTGAGCATGAGCGCTCGCGGCCAGAAGCGCCACCGCGCCTGCAGCGAGCCATGTTCGAAATTTCAACATTCGAGTTCCCTTTCTGGAAGCAGCCAGAACCTGCGCCAATTCGGTGTTATTGAAGGCGCTTCCTCCCGGAACGGTGATCCCGCTGGAGACGGGCCCGGTTCAGAGGGCCCGCTTCTGACGGATCTCACCTGCGGCTCCGCATTTGTTTGCCTTGTCGGAGCAGCTGCTGCAGCGGCCCTCCGCGTCGATGAGGGCCGAATCCCTTTTATCCGAGCCTGCCTCAGCCGAGGCCATGATCGGTAGAGGCTCGATACTGTCGCCTCCAAAGGTACGCTGGATGAACAAGCCAAGGCTTCCAGCCGTACCGGCGTCGTCTCCGTTTCAGCGAGCGCGCCGCCATCGTCCGAGGGTGCCCTTCCGAGCGGGAACTCTCATCAGATACCCGATGGTGATGCGGCCTGTCAGGACTGTCAAGTCGCTTGACAAGGAATCAACTTCGACGAAATCGCCTAGATTTTCCGCATTGAGTGAGATGGCGAAAGTTTAGGCAGCGCGGCAGAGATGGCCTGCCATAAAGACAGGCACGGGTTTGCTGCCTCAATAAGCAATCGGCTCAGTCACATTTTTTCGAAATTGCGGAGATTACAGACTCGGAGGTGTATTCACCCAGAGGATCCGAGCTACCGTATCGCCGATGTTCTTATAGCCGTGAGGGAGGGATGAGGAGAAGAACAGAAGATCGCCACTCTTCATCATGTAGCTTCGTCCGTCGACGGTAACTTCCAGCTCGCCCTCGATCAGATAGCCCAGTTCTTCCCCGATGTGCTGGATATCGGCATCACTATGCACACCAGGCGGAATGTTCAGGATATTGGCCTGCAGCAAACCGCTCTTCGCGATCGGGATAATCCGCTCGAACCACGCTCCTTCGTGCCCCGCATCCGCGATTCGTAGGCGCCGATCCGCGGGAAAGTGATGAACCGGCCCCGAGAGATTGCTGCTCTCCGAGAAAAGCTCGGCAATGCTCGTACCAAGAGCGCTGGCCAGCCGATGGAGAAAGGAAATCGATGGGCTAAGCTTCTGGTTTTCCAGTTTCGACAGCATGCTTTCCGAGCAGCCGACGGTTTCAGCAAGCTCAAGAAGCGTCAGGCCTTTGAGAAGCCGCGCATGCTTTAGCTTTGGGCCAATCTTGTAATCATTGCGTGCATCGCCGGGATTGGCTCGGCTCTTGCGGTCCGGGGAAGCGCCTGCCCTGCCAGGCGCAATCTCGGATTCAAGTTGATTTGCCCTACGTTTGCTTCCGCTCGACTGAACCAATGGTGTGCCTCGAAATCCTTGGATCAGGACCCCTGCACCTCTCAACACGCCGTAGCCAGCCCCCTCAATGGCGGACTTCGGCACCAATGACGAGGAAACTGGCGCCCTTCTCGGGTAACTTATCTCAATACTCCCATAGTGACGATAGCTACGACCTCGTTGACTTTCAATCAAGTCACTTGACAAAGCCAAAATTGGGCATCAGGCTCTTATCAACGCCAGCTCAGAGGAGAGTCCGAGAACTCCAAAGACGAGCCGGCGCTCATCGTACAACTACGGCCTTCTGCGAAGGCCCGGTTCTCTCTGAACACATGCGCGGCGTCGCGGGCATGGGTTCCGATACGAGGCCGTTGATATGACCGACTGTTCCAGGTTCCTCCTGGGCACAGCTCACGCACGTCACGTCCTTTTTTCACCGCTCCGTACACCGGAGCACAGTCTCTGACTCAATGCCGCGCGAGAACACCCATGAACGAACATATTCCCCTTCCGCTCGCAGCCGACACTCAGCTTCCGGCCGAGTTTACCTCCGGCAAGCCATTCCAGCTTGAGGAAGCAACGATCGACGAGATGCACGCAGCCATCCAGGCCGGCGAAATCACCGTGGTTCAGATCGTTCAGCACTACATTGACCGTGCACGCGCCTTCAATGGTGTATCCAGCCTTCTTGTGACGGAGGACGGAGCGCCGATTCCGCCAGCCCCAGGAACGGTCCGGGCCACCCACGCGCTTCAATTTCCAACCGAGACCGTCAAAGCGTCGGATGTGCTGCCGGACCTGGATAAGTACAAGGGACCGCCGCTGGAATTCGGCCGGATGGAACCGACGGCGTCGGATCCGGCTGTCCAGCAGCAATACGGCATGATCGTCGGCAAGCCGAATGCCGGCCAGGTGAACGCGCTGGCGACCCTCAATATTCGCGGTGAGCGCTCGGTCGTCTGCCACGGCGACTACGACCGGCACCCGGACGACGGGCCCCTGCCACCTGATGCGCCGGCCGTATGCGAGATATTCCGCCGTTATCCCGACGCCCTGGAGCAGGCTGCGGCGCTGGATGCCGAATACGGGACGAACCCGGACCTCGAGAAGCTCCCTCTGTATGGTGTGGTCTTCTCCTTCAAGGATCCGTTCGACACCAAGGATATGCGATCAACCGGCGGTGGCGATGCTGCCTACGACGTCGACTTCCCGGCAGAAGATCATGTTCTCGTCGCGCAGTTGCGCAAGAAAGGCGCAATCATCTTTGCCAAGGCGATTAATACCGAATATAACGGCCGTGCCGGCGATCCCGGCGGCCGTCACAGGCCGGAAAAAGTCCTGCCATCTGTGCTGGGCTATCAGCGCAGCAGCTGGGGTGGCAATCCCTCCAACCCGTATGACACAACGCGCGCAGCCTCGCTGGGCTCAAGCTCCGGCTCCGGCGTCTCAGTCAGCGCAAATCTCTGCATGATCAGCCTGGGGGAGGAGACACGCGCTTCGTGCCGTGGCCCCTCCAATCACAACTCGATTGCGCTCATCCTGCCCCACAAAGCCATGATTGGCTTCGATGGCGGAGCCATCGGCGCAGATATTTACTGCGACCGCACCGGTATCCATGCTCGCAAGATCGCAGATGCCGCCAAAGTGCTCGATGCTCTGAAAGATCCGGAGGAAGGGTACTATGATCCGCGCGATCCTTTCACCACCGTACCGCGCAGCTCGGTCCTGAGCACGCCTTACCTCAGCCACACGAACGGAAGTGGCGCGAAGGGAGCGCTCACAGGCGTCCGGTTGGGCGTCATCCGCGAATCGATGATTTCTGCCGGTTCCAAAGCAGCCGAGCCGATCACCACCGCCGCCGCCAAGGAGATGAAAGCCGTTCTCAAAGATCACCTCGGCGCCACGCTGGTTGAATCGACGGACCCACGCTGGACCCGCGATCCGGAGGTCGAGGTCATGACGGTTGATTTCCGGCGTGCGCTGGCACGGCTCGTGCCTGTTTTCATGCCTGATCTGATGTTCCGCCTGCGGCCGGACGGTCAGCCCCTGTTCACCGAATTCGCCGATGCCATCGAGCCGACCGAGTTCCTGCCAGGGAAGGTCTTCGGTAGCGGTGCGATGAAACCGATTGATTACCTCGTCGCGATGGCCGACGGAGTGATTGAAGCGCCGTCTAACCTCGACATCGCCACCGTCCAGCAACAGGAGCTGGCAACTATGTTCCGGTACCACCTGCCGCAATATATGACGCGGCGGGCGCGGGATTGGGCAGCCAAGGGAATCACGGAAACGCTGGTCAACTTTGAGGAGCTCAACAAGCGCTCCAAGTACTGGGGCGACGATCAGCGGGCCGCCTTCCTTAACTGGGAGGAAACCTCCGATCCGCGCAATCCGCTGGATGGAAGGCAGGGCGTGAACGAGCGCATCATGCTGCGTGAGCTACTCCGCCGAACGGACATGATGGTGATCCTCGAGAACAAGCTCGATGCGCTCGTACGGCTCCATACCCCGCTGCCGCCCGCGAAGATCGGTGGTGCCAATGAACCAGGCACCATCCAGAATATCCGTGCGGAATCCATGTATGGCCCGAATGCCGGCCTCTCTGAGGTGTTGATCCCCGCAGGCTTCGTGCGCACCGTCTACGACCCGGTGCTGAAGCTGAGCGAGGACGGAACGCGCTATGTGCCGACGCTCTCGGACGTTCCGACCGAGTTGCCCGAACCCGGCCTTCCCTTCTCGTTTGTGTTCCGCGCGGAGCCAGGCAAGGAGGACATCCTGCTCAAGGTTGCCTCTTCGTATGAGAACGCGTCCAAGCGCCGCGTTCCGCCACCGGCCTTTGCGCCGATCCCAATGCGGAGCTGACTTGCGAAGCCCGGCCGGCCAAGCCGGCCGGGCTTCGCACTCTGAACATGCGTTCTGCCCAAAAAATCAGACAACCGCGCACAACAATTAATCTTGACCTACAAAAGAAGCAGGCCCTAAATTCATTAACAATACTTACCTGACTCTTGTTTGTGTCTAGGAAAGCACTCGGAATAGCACGGTCAAACTTTGCTATTACTATGCATCGGCCAGTCGAATGCGCCCTCCACAGCAGGAAAGGAACAAAATGTCTGACCTCGAGCAACTACCTGATCGTGGCGGACCCGCGCAGCCGCTGCTCATCGTCCGGGGCTTGGCCAAGCATTTTCCCATTGGTTCGTTCCTAGAGCGGAAGCAGGTGGTGCGCGCCGTCGATGGGCTCGACCTGATGATCGACAAGCGCGAGACCCTGGGGATTGTGGGTGAGTCCGGATGCGGAAAATCAACCGCCTCGCGGCTGATCATGTCTCTCATCTCGCCGACGGCGGGGGAGATCGTCTTCGATGGCGAGCTTGTGGGTGGCAGTCGGGGCATCAGCCTGAAGGAATACCGCCGCCAGGTGCAGATGGTGTTTCAGGACAGCTATTCATCGCTCAATCCGCGTCTCACCATCGAAGAGTCGATATCCTATGGGCCGATCGTTCACGGCGAACCCCGCAACAAGGCTGTGGCGCGAGCCCGTGAACTCCTCGAAGCGGTTGGTCTCAACCCTAGCCAGTTCGCACGGCGCTTTCCGCATGAACTCTCAGGCGGTCAGCGCCAGCGCGTCAACATCGCCCGAGCGCTGGCACTGCGCCCGCGACTGATCATCCTCGACGAGCCCGTCTCCGCCCTCGACAAGTCCGTGGAGGCACAGGTGCTCAACCTGCTGCTCGACCTGAAGGAGCAGTTCGGGCTCACCTATCTCTTCATCAGCCATGATCTCAACGTGGTCGAGCACGTGGCCGATCGGGTGCTTGTCATGTATCTCGGCAAGGTCGCGGAAGTGGGACCAGTCAACGAAATCTTCCGCTCCCCCGCCCACCCTTACACGCGCGCGCTCCTGGCGAGCCGTCCATCCATGGACCCGACACGTCGCCGTACGGAGCCACCGCTGCGCGGCGATCCGCCGAACCCGGTCAATCCTCCATCAGGCTGCCGATTCCGGACCCGCTGCGCGATGGCGCGCGCCCTCTGCGCCGAGAAGGTTCCGGCGCTCGCCACGCAAGGTGACCGGCATGAGGCCGCCTGCCATGCGATAACGGCCGGCAGCGGCTACGCCGAAAGCGAAAGGATCGCGGCATGATGAATCGGGAACCTCTCGTCCGCGCGCGGAACCTGCATGTGAACTTCGTCACGCGCGAAGCGACCGTGGCGGCCGTGAACGGCGTCGACCTCGATCTTGCTGCAGGTGAGGTGCTGTGCATCCTCGGCGAAAGCGGCTCGGGAAAGTCCGTGACCCTGCGCGCCCTGATGCGGCTCAATCCAAAGGGCAAGACCGTCATGAACGGCGACCTGACGGTTGCCGGCCATGACATGATGACCATTCCCGACAGCAAGCTGTCCGCACTGCGGGGCAAGGTCGTGTCGATGATCTTCCAGGAGCCTATGACGGCTTTGGATCCGGTTTTCACGATCGGCCGGCAGATTGCCGAGACGCTGATCCGGCACGAGGGGATCAGCCGCCGGGACGCGGAGCGCCGCGCGCTCGACCTGCTCGAACTGGTACAGATCCCCTCTGCGAAGCGCCGATTGGATGCCTATCCGCACGAGCTATCGGGTGGACTCCGCCAGCGCGCCATGATTGCCATGGCGATCTCTTGCCGGCCGAAACTCCTGCTTGCTGACGAGCCGACTACAGCGCTCGACGCCACTGTTCAAATCCAAATTCTTCTCCTGTTGCGCAGCCTCCAGCAGGAACTTGGCATGGGTGTCATTTTCGTCACCCATGACCTCGGCGTGGCGGGCGAGATCGCCGACCGTATCGCCGTTATGTACGCGGGGCGCATGGTCGAACAGGGCTCCGTTATCGACGTAATGGCGAAGCCGCTGCACCCCTATGCGCAGGGCCTGATGGGTGCCACAGTCCACGCCGGCACCCGGGGAAAGCGCCTGACCACCATTCCCGGCGCTCCGCCTGATTTGCGGCAGCCGATCTCAGGATGCGCCTTTGCACCTCGATGCCAGTATGCCGCTGAGGCGTGCCGCGAACGGGTTCCCGATTTCATTTCTCCCGCATCCGGGCGTGCTGTCCGGTGCGTCAGGGTCGAAGACCTGGCGGCTTGAGCGGAGGCACCCAGCTCGGCCGCCACCATCCAGCCAAGGATGAACAGGATGCTTTTCTACATACTTCGCCGCGTTGCCTACATCATCCCCATTTCGCTGGCGGTAAGCCTCGTGTGCTTCATGCTGGTCCATATCGCGCCCGGAGATCCGATCGACGCGATGGTGCAGCCCGATACGCCACAGGAAGTGATCGACCGGGTTCGTCAGGAGTATGGGCTCGACCGTCCTCTCCCGGTGCAGTTCGGCGTCTGGCTGCTGAAGGTCGTACAGGGCGATTTCGGCACGTCGCTGATTAAAGGGCGGCCGGTGCTGCCGGACCTCATTTCCGCCAGCGGCGCCACCTTCATCCTCGCCTGTACGGGGGGCTTCCTGGGCTTTCTCATTGGCTGCGTATTCGGGGGCATTGCCGGCGTGTACCGCGGCACCTGGATCGATCGGGTCTTGCTGGGCTCGGCCGTCGCGGGCGTCTCCATCCCGCACTACTGGCTCGGCATGGTCATGGTGATCATCTTCTCAGTCAATCTGACCCTGCTGCCGGCCATGGGCTACGGGCCCGGTGGCTCGAGCGGATGGGCCTGGGATTGGGAGCACATCCGCTACCTGATCCTGCCCTCCCTCACGCTTTGCATCATCCCGGCCGGCTTGGTGACGCGCACCGTACGCGGCTTGGTCAGCGATATCATGAGCCAGGACTACATCACGACCTTGCGCGGCAAGGGGCTGCGCCGGCGTGGCATCGTCTGGCACGTCGTCCAGAATGCCGCTCCCACCGTTCTGGCGGTGATCGGCCTCCAGCTTGCTAACCTTATGGGCGGTTCGATCCTTGTCGAGACAGTATTCGCTTGGCCGGGCACGGGCATGATGCTCAACACCGCGATCTTTCAACGGGACATTCCAGTCCTCCAGGCGACCACCCTCGTTCTCGCCCTCTTCTTCGTCGTCCTCAACCTCCTGGTTGACCTGATCCAGACCACCATCGATCCCCGGATAAGCCGCCGATGAGCACCACCCTAAGCAACGAACTCGTAGTCGCACCCGCACCAATCCGCTCTATTCCCCGAGAGGATAACTACTGGCGCGGGGTTCGCCGGCGCCTCATGCGCGACAAGACGACCCTGGTCTGCGGCACAGTTCTTCTCGTGATGGCCGCGCTTATCCTGCTTGCCCCGTTGATTGCTCCGTATGGTCCCACAGAAGGTAGCATCGTGCGGCGGCTCAAGCCCGTTGGCACACCCGGTCACCTGCTCGGAACCGACGAGCTTGGCCGAGACATGCTCAGCCGCCTGCTGTATGGCGGCCGCTACTCCTGGTTCGTCGGCATTACGCCGGTGATCCTCGCCTTCGGCATCGGCGGCACCTTCGGGATCATTGCCGGCTTCGCCGGCGGCAAGATCAACATGCTCATCATGCGCATCACTGACGTCTTCTACGCATTCCCGTCCGTTCTCCTGGCGGTTGCGGTCAGCGGCGCACTCGGCGCCGGCATCCTCAATGCCATCATGTCGCTGACGATCGTTTTCATTCCGCCCATCATTCGTGTGGCAGAAAGCGTGACCACGGGCGTGCGCAATCTGGACTACGCGGAAGCGGCGCGTGCGACCGGCGCCAGTTCGGCCTCGATCATCGTCGTTCATGTGTTGCCGAATGTGCTGGGGGCGATCTTCGTTTATGCGACGAGCTTGGTAGGTGTGTCGATGATCGTCGCATCCGGCCTTTCGTTCCTGGGGCTCGGAATCAAGCCGCCCGATCCGGAATGGGGGCTGATGCTCAATACGCTGCGCACGGCGATCTACTCCCAGCCGCTCCTCGCGACCCTGCCAGGCGTGTGTATCTTCCTCACGAGTATGTGCTTCAACTTCGTCAGCGACGGATTGCGGACCGCCATGGATGTCCGGGCCTGAAACTAACCTGCAGGAAGGCGATCATGAAAGTCGAGAGAGTGAAGGCATCCCTAAAGAGTCTCACTGCGGCAGTCCTGCTCCTGAGTAGTGCGACAGCGGCGTTCACGCCTAACGATGCACGTGCGGACAGTCCCCTGCGCATCGCCATTTCGCTGAGTGATATTCCCAATCTCTGGGCCGCCCCGGATGGCGGGTTCGAAGGGGTCCGCTTCGGCGGCTACACGGTCTTCGATTCGCTCGTCGGATGGGACCTGTCCTCGAGCACTCAACCTTCACGTCTTGTGCCAGGACTCGCTGAGTCCTGGTCCGTCGATCCGGCCAATCCCAAGCGTTGGATCTTCAAGCTCCGGAAAGCCGACTTCCATGACGGCTCCCAGTGGGATGCCGATGCAGCAATCTGGAATCTCGATTCCTTCAAGAAGCCGGATGCGCCGCAATACAACAGCGCCCGCAGCGGCGCGACCGCCACACGCACGCAATCCATCATGGCGTACGGGAAAATCGACGACAGAACGATTTACATCGAAACCAAGGAGTTGAACGGCCTCTTCCTCTATGAACTGTCGAGCCTCTTCTTCGCCAGTCCAACGCGGTACCAAGAACTAGGCGGGAACTGGAAGGAATTCGCACAGAAACCTTCAGGAACGGGGCCCTACGCGGTCGTTTCACTCAAGCCGGGTGTGGAACTGCAGCTCAGAGCCAACGACAAGTACTGGAATCCGGACCGTGTGCCTAAAACCAAGGATGTGTTCGTCCTTCCGGTGCCCGATGCCAACACTCGGGTCGCCGCCCTGCGGTCCGGACAGGTAGACTTGGTCGACACGCTTCCACCCGATGCAATCGCGCCGCTCAAGGATGCAGGCTTCACCATTACCGAAAACACCTATCCACACACGTGGCTCTGGCGATTGAACTTCACCGAAGGCTCACCCTTTTCCGACCTGAGGGTTCGCAAAGCTGCCAATCTGGCCATTGACAGGGATATGATCGTGAACTTTCTCGGCGGTCATGGGACCGCTGCAAAAGGGTTCGCGCCTGCCAATGCGCCCTGGTTCGGCAAGCCGGCATTCGAGCTCAAGTACGATCCTGGAGCAGCGAGGGCTCTGCTGGCCGAAGCTGGCTACGGTCCGGACAAGCCGGTGGAGCTCAAGGTCGTGATTTCCTCTTCAGGCGGCGGCCAGATGGTACCGCTCTCCATGAACGAGATCATTCAGGAGAACCTGCGTGTGGTCGGCATCAAAGTCACCTATGACGTGCGCGACTTCACGGCCATGATCAACATGCTGCGGCAGGGCGCAAAGCAATCCGGCGCGGATGCAATCAACGTGGCCATGACGATGCAGGAGCCAGCCTCGGGGGTTGTTGGCTATACATCGACCCTCGCACCGCCAAATGGCGGCAACTGGGGATATTACAACAATCCCGCGCTTGACGCAGCGCTCACAGGCGCGCGCGCAGAGTTCGATCCGCTCAAACAGGAAAAGGCGCTCATGCGGGTGAATGAGGTGCTAACGAACGATGCCGCCGCACTACTCGTCGTTCATGACACGGGACCCAGGGCTCTATCTCCGAAGCTGAGGAATTTCGTTCAGGCGCGTAACTGGTACCAGGACTTCACATCGATCGAGGTCGCCGAATAAATGACAAGCGCTGTTCCTTTCTCGGTAGAAGAGAAATCGATTGCAGAGATTCATGCGGCATACCGGGCTGAGGTGATAACCGCGAAGGCTGTGACGCAGGCTTTCCTGGATCGCATCGACGCCTATGACCGCCGGGGACCGCAACTTTGGGCAATCGTTGTCCTAAATCCGCAGGCGCTGGACGATGCCGAGGCACTCGACCGTGCCTTCGCCGAAACAGGCGAGTTCAAGGGCCCGCTGCATGGTATTCCGGTTCTCGTCAAGGACAACTACGACGTCGCCGGTCTGCAGACGACGGGAGGCTCCGCCGCTCTCATCGGCTGGGTGCCTGACCGGGACTCCAGTGCTGTCGCGAAACTACGTGCAGCAGGGGCAATCATTCTCGCCAAGACCACAATGTCGGAATGGGCGAGAGGCGGATTTGACAACATCAACTCCGTGCTCCCGTCCTTTGCACGTAACCCTTACAACACGGCGCATGCGACAGGCGGCTCCTCCGGCGGAACGGGGAGCGGCCTCGCTGCCAGCTTCGGCGTCGTGGGATTGGGATCAGACACATTCGGCTCCATTCGCAATCCTTCATCCAACAATGCGCTGGTAGGGCTAAGGCCGAGCTGGGCGTTGGTCTCACGGACAGGTATGGTCGGGCTCTATGATGCTCGTGATACCGCGGGGCCGATGGCCCGTACCGTGTCCGATCTCGTTGCGCTACTCGACGTCATTGTCGGTGTCGACCCAAGGGATCCAGCGACGGCGGAGGCAAGCAGCTACATTCCCGCTACCTATGCCGCTTCGCTCCGGGACGATGGTCTTCGCGGCAAACGGATCGGCGTTCTACGCCAAGCGTTTCCTGCGAATCGGTCCGATCCCCATGTCGTTGCGCTCTTTAACTGTGCCGTTGAGGACCTGCGGGCGGCGGGAGCGATCGTCGTCGATCCCTTCGAGATTGCGCAGTTCGAATCCTTCCCGCCGCGCCCTCATCCGCTAAGTGAGGTAAAAGCAGCGGTCGAGCGCTATCTCGCCACCACCGGACCAGATTTCCCTAAGACGCTAGGGGAGGTCGTCGCGGCGGAGAAGTTCCACCCCGTGCATGAGGGCAGCCTAAGGGCTACGGTCCACGCTCCGGATCCTCGCGAGGATCCAATTGTCCATAGATTGGAGCAGGATGAGATCGCAATGCGCCAAGCCTATGGCGAGGCCATGGACCGTGCTGAAATCGACGCTTTCGTGCTGCCAGTCGCGAGCTATCCGCCGAAGCTCAACGGCGACCGTAATGTAACGCCGCCTGGTGCCAACACCTGGATCGCCTCCGGCCTACATTGGCCCGCCATGGCCGTGCCCATGGGCTACACCTACGAGGACCTTCCGTCGGGGCTCCAGATCGTCGGCCGTCCCTGGAGCGAGCCCATGCTGATCGAGATCGCCTATGCCTACGAGCAGGCAACGCGTCATCGCCGCCCGCCATCAACCGTTCCGCCGCTGGCCCGACTAGCAGGAGCAGAAGCCACATGATAGAACAAACGAACGATCCCGAGATCGTGGCCGAAGTGCTGCAGTCATTTACACGCTACAACCAAGCCTTGGACGCTGGAGATACGGCGGCCCTCAACAGCTTCTTCTGGAACTCGTCGTCAACAGTCCGCTTCGGGCCGTCAGAGAACCTCTTCGGGTTCGAGGAGATCGCCGTGTTCCGCTCCAGCCGCTGGAAAGGTACCGCTAGCGAACGCCAGATTGAGCGTGTTGCAGTGACCGCTCTCGGCGACGATGTGGCGACGACCAATGCCCTCATCCGGAGTCGAGACGGCAAAGTCAGCCGGCAGTCGCAGACCTGGGCGCGGCTGCCCGAGGGGTGGCGAATAGTTGCTGCTCACGTCAGTCCTTTAGCGGAGTGAGTGACTTGAGGCTGGCGAGGAGACTGGGACGCGGAGATCTCATCTCAAAATTCATGCCGGAGCGAATCCACAGGATCTTGGGGCAGCACAAGATCCTGTGACTGATTGCATAATAGGATGAAGCGGACGAGCCATTCCTGTGGTGAGAAGGGCAGGGGGCTGAGTTCAACCGCACGGCTTTGGCTGATGCGGAACCCGAGCGCGGTCAGCCAGCCCCGCATTCACACGTGAAGCATGCGCTTCCATGGTTTACCGATGGTTTCACACGGCTGAGAAGACCGACACGACAAAAGCTTGGCCCCAATCCATCGCAATGTGCTCAGGCACACTTGCCTGAGCACGGTCTGCAATCATCTTCCTCGGGCGGTATCAAGACCTATCGCATGCGCCCGAGTGGGAGGTCTGATGCTCGGTCTTCAGCCAGGGTGCTTCTATATCGACTGCCGTTGACGCTCATCAGGGGCAGAGTAGGATGGTGGTGTGGTGTTGCAACTTGCATCGCATGCGCCCTGACTGGAGTTTGGAAGAGGCTTCAGTTGGGGCGTTCACATTCCGACACGTCGTTGGCTCCACATGGGAGATTGACACCAGAAGACCTGCAATTCGCTGACAGAACGCGGGGCAGCGGATGTGTGAGGGGATTGGGGTCCTGAGACTTAGCTTGCCAACTTGACGAGCTGCGGCTCCCGCAGCATGTAGCCGCGGCCCCAGACCGTCTCGGTGTAGTTCCTGCCACCTGAGGCCTCCGCAAGCTTCTTGCGCAGCTTGCAGATGAACACATCGATGATCTTGATCTCCGGTTCATCCATGCCGCTATACAGATGATTGAGGAGCATCTCTTTGGTCAGCGTGCTCCCCTGGCGCTGAGC
>NZ_JAGPUP010000466.1:0-19542 GCF_018069605.1 Microvirga sp. HBU67558
TCGGCACCTACTAAGAACCGTCTCCCCGGAGACACACAAGGCCCGGGTCTCCCCGGGCCTTGTTGCGTTACGGCGTCACCCGTGTCTTGGCATAGGCCGGAACGCGGGATTCGAAATCGGCCAGCCAGGCCACAAGCCTGGGATAGCTCTCGCGCCAGCGGCCGCCGAAGCGCAGGTCGAGATAGCCCAGAGCGCAGGCGAGCGCGATCTGGCCGATGTGGAGAGGCTGGCCCCCCTCCGCGAGATGGGTTTCCGCATAGTCGAGGCCGCGGCGCACCTTGTCGGCCTGATGGGAAACCCATTTCGGCTCATGCCTGTCTTCAGGTCGGAAACGGCCCTCATAGACCTGCAGCAGCGCCGCATCCATGATGCCGTCGGCGAGCGCCTGATCGCGGAGGGCCGAATACCGTTCCGCGCCGTTCGGGATGATGCCGCCGCCGGCCATGTGATCGAGATAATCCACGATCACGCGGGAATCGTAGAGCACCTCGCCGCTCTCCAGGATGAGCGCCGGAATCTTGCCCAGCGGGTTCTGCTGCCGGATCGAATCCTCCGGATTCAGGGTATCCGCGTCGACGATCTGGATGCGATCGGTCAGGCCGAGAATCGAGGCCGAGAGTTTGACCTTGCGGCCGAAGGGCGATGCAGGCGAGGAGCGGAGAACGAGCATGGGTGACCTCTGTTGGAGAAACCGGCAGGAGTCATGAACGCTCGCGTCCCGAACGGCAATCCGCTTTAAGCAGAAGGCCCGAAGGCTTCACAGCGGAAAGCCCCGTAGCCACCACGGGACAGGCGCTCGGCAAGAGCCGGCAGCAGCGTCTCGGCCTCCTCCTTCAGGGACCAGGGCGGGTTGAGCACGAAGAGACCGCTGCCGTTGAGCCGCGACGGGTCGCGCGGATCGTCCACATAGAGCTCGAGGCGCAGGCCCGGGCGCGGGCTCTCGGCATGCAGCCGCGCGGCCACCGCGTCGACGGGGGCGACCTCCTTGATCGGATACCACCCGGCATAGACTCCTGTCGGCCACTTCTTCAGGGCAGCGAGCAGCTCCGCCCCGAGACGGTCCAGTTCGTTCGGCTTCTCGTACGGCGGATCGATGAGCACGAGACCGCGCTTCTCCTTCGGCGGGATCAGGGCATGGAGCGCCGTCCAGCCATCCAGGTGCATCACCTTGAGATTCGCGACCGCGTTGAAGGCGTCGCTCAGCACCCGGTAATCGGCCGGATGCAGTTCCACGAACACGCCCCGGTCCTGCCGCCGCAACAGTTCGCGCACGAGACCGGGCGAGCCGGGATAGATGGTCTCGCCATGGCGCGCACGCACCTCCGCCACCACCCTCCGATAGGGGGCGAGGATCTCCTCGACCTCGGGCGCGAAGGCTTCGTCGAGGCGCCCGATCCCGTCGACCCATTCCCCGGTCCGGCCGGCCTCGTCGCCGGCGAGGTCGTAGAGCCCGATCCCCGCGTGGGTGTCGACGACGCGCACAGGCGTCTCCTTGCGCTGCAGATAGGCGAGGATGCGCACCAGGAGGGCGTGTTTCATGACGTCGGCGAAATTGC
This sequence comes from Microvirga sp. HBU67558, assembly GCF_018069605.1. NCBI lineage: Bacteria > Pseudomonadati > Pseudomonadota > Alphaproteobacteria > Hyphomicrobiales > Methylobacteriaceae > Microvirga > Microvirga sp. HBU67558. The sequence continues at coordinate 1,557 of NZ_JAGPUP010000466.1, forward strand.
CGGCGTGGAAGGCATGGCGATAGTTCATGGTCGTCCTACGGCATCAGCCCCGGAGGTGGATCGCGTTCCTGGGATCAGCCCGATGGTCTCTGACTCGTGCACGTCGTTCGATGCGCTATCTGACCGCCGGCACGGTAATCTCGCCCGCACGGCAGCCGTCGCGATCGACCTCGGCGCACTGGCGGAATCCGCGCAGGTCCCTGGTGAGGCAGATGCGGACCTCCTGGAAGATGCGCCGTCCGCAGGAAACCGAAATCATGTCGGGACGCAACCCCGGATTGGCCTTCATGAAGGCGCTTTCGATCTCGCTCGGCAGCACCTTGGACCGGCTGTTCAGGCCGTTGAAACCGTCCGGCAGGCGCACGAGGTCCCGCGCCTGCCGGACCGCGCGGAAATACCCCCCGGGGCTCTCGCCCGTACAGGTGCCGTGCTTGCGCCACTGATAGCGGGCGAGATTGTCGTCCGGGAAAAGACCCGCGGCATCGGCCATGGCGGCCTGAGGCACGAAGCGGCCGGCGGGCTCGCAGAAGCTGGGGTAGCCCTGCTCCCGCTGAGGCCAGAGACCGTGGGTCACGAAGCCGAGACCGCTGCCGCTGTCGCACTGCCGGTTCCGGCTGCCGCTGTTCTCGCAGAAGCCGGGCGACCAGGACAGGGCCAGCACATAAAAATCGAACTGCCCCATCGGGGCGCCCCTCGCCTCCCGGGGATTCTGGGCCGCGGCAGGAAGGATCGAGAGGAGGAAGGCGCCCGCGATGGCGAAGCACCAGCGCAGGATCAAGGAGCCGCCTGCTTGCAATGGGGCGCGAAGGCATAGTCGCGGTCGAGCCCGTCGACGCACGCTTCCGTGTTCCAGCCGATGCCGATGAAGCCGAGATCCTCGCGGATCGAGAAGTTGATCCGGCGCTTGTAGCCGTCGGACACGATCACGGTGCCGGTGCAGAAGCGGCGGGGGATGTAATCGAGCCCCCAGGGACGCCATGCGACTTCCTGCACCCGCTCGAATCCGACCAGCCTGAGGTCGGAGTTCCAGAACCGGCCCTCCTTCTTGGCGAACCGCGAGCTGATGCTCTGGAGCACGGAGGGATCGGCGCAGGCCGGCAGCGTCGCGTCGAAAGGCTCTTCCCGCCGCTCCGCGGGCGTGATCTCGCGCGCAAGCGCAGGTGCGCTCAACAGCATGCAGGAGATGAAAGCCGCCAGCCACTTCATTGAAAATGCTCCACCAAGTCTTCGGACCGTGCAACCTCGACCATGTGGGCGGCGCCCGCGAAGGTCAAGATCCGCTTACGCTTTAATAGATGGCGTGGCTGTTGAGCATCAGCGGCTGGCCTGCCGAGCGCCCCTGCTGTCTGGGCGGCGCATAGGTCTGCTCGGCCGGACGGCCGAGGGGCGGAAGAGGCGCCCGAGAATAGGATGGGGACGGGCTCCCCCGCGATGGTCCCGCGTTCGGGCCCGGAAGGTCGGCCGAGAAGCCGCCGCCGGACGAGTAGCGGGCCGGCGGAGCCACAGGCGCGGTCAGAGCCGGCGATGGGGGCGGAGGCGCCGGCGGGATGTAGGCCTCCCCATCCGGAACGTCCTGTTCCAGATCGACGGGCGCGAGGTCGCCGGAGGCCGCCGCGCTCTGGAGCGCCTCGCGGCTGCGTTCGGGGTCGATTCGCGGGGAGAATTTCAGGATCGGCTTGCAGATGCGCCGCTGACCCCGCGGGTCATGCCGCGCCAGGTCGATGTGGAGATGGTCGTAATGGAAGGCATCGGAGCCCGGCCCCAGCACCGTGGTGAAGTAGCGGCAGGCGCCGACGAAGGCCTCGCGCAGGAACTCCTGCTCGGCTCCGTCCCCTCCCCGCCAACCCTTGACCACGGAGACCTCCCGGCCATCGGCGAGCACGAAGGCCATCACGTCCATGGCGTTGCCGAAGGCGTGCTCCGACACCTTCGCGCCCATCTGGTTGTTGCGAGGCCGGCACGAATACGAGCCGGCTTTGATGTCGGCCAGAGGCACGCCGAAATACATCTCGGCCGCCGGTCTCACGATCTCGTCGAGCCAGGTGTCGATCTGGGGGATGATCGGGCAGGCCAGCGTCACCTTCGATTTCAGCCCTACCGCGCCGTTGTTGAAGGCCGAGACCTTGAACGGATGATCCATGCCGCAGACGCCGGGGCCGTCGATCTTCGAGCTGAGAGCCATGTAGGCGGAAGGCTGCACGAGGCGCTGAGACAGGCAGGCCTCTTCCGCCTGGGCGCGCCACGGCTCGCGCTGCTCGAACCGAAACAGCCCGCAACCGGTGAGCCCAAGCCCGGCGAGCGATAGGGCAAAAAACGCAACTAACCCACGACGCATGCAGTGAGCCTGCCCCAACAACGTAAACATCCCGTCAACCGGGTGCGACGGGCTTCGTAGCTGGCTCGATTCGGGCTCGTCAGGGGTCGTGCTGAACCATTATCCACGCAGTGACGGAGTGCGACAGAATCGAGCAGGAACTTTTTTTGTCCGGAATGTCGCAAGAATTAAAGTCGACGAAACAAGGGCTTAATAAATTGTTAACGATTACATCGACGGTCGCCTTGCCTGCCCCTCCCGGCCGGGGTGCTTCTCAGGATCTCGGAGGTTTGATAGGGTGCCTATCCATTCAGATAGGGGGATAACCCCTTCAGAGAGAGGGGCTCCGATGAACCTGACTTCAAATCTGGACTGGGCGTCCAAGCTCAACATCGCCGCCGTCTGCGTGTCCTTCTCGTTTATCTGCGCCGTTTTCACGGGCCTTCTGTAAGCCGGCACCGATCGCCTCTGGCGATATCGACCATCGATCGAATCCTTGTGAACGCTGCCGCGATCGGCGGCGTTTTTCATGTGTCGGGACAGGGCACTTCCGTGATGGTCCAGGACATCACGTTTATCTCCATCTGGCACTGCGCCAGCTTGGGACCCTCAGTCGTCTTGAGACAGACTTTCTCTCCCACAGCGAACATCTTGCCCTGAGCGCGGCAATAGCAGTCGAGCAGGTTATGGGCGGGCGCCTGAGCCGTCTGGGGAACGGGCATGTCGTGGCCGAGGGCTGGGGCACCGGCGATGAGGCCAAGGAAGACAACGACGCTGCGCATGGGACGCCTCCGTGGTCGTTCACGGTCGATGCTCATCCCGCCGCAGGGTCCCGTCAAGCGCCGTTCAACGCCACCTGTCCGCGGCGAGGTCATCAGCCTCCTTGGCATCGACCCAGGTTCCGACCGTCCCGTCCTTGAGATGCTCGCGCTTCCAGAACGGGGCCTGAGTCTTCAGGTAGTCCATCAGGAAGGAGGCCGCCTCGAAGGCAGCCTGACGGTGAGCGCTGGCCGTGAGGACCAGGACGATCTCCTCGCCCGGAGCGATTCTGCCGAAGCGATGGACGATCGTGAGGCCAAGGAGCGGCCAACGGCTTGTCGCCTGATCGGCGAGCCGGCCGATCTCGGCTTCGGCCATGCCGGGATAGTGCTCGAGCTCGAGGGCCGCGAGCCGCCCCCCTTCGTCCCGGCACAGCCCGGAGAAGGCGACCACAGCGCCGATATCCAGCCGTCCCCGGGTCAGGGCCGCGGTCTCAGCGGCGGCATCGAAGGGTTGGGCCTGGATGCGGATGGTGAAATCCATGGCATTGCGGCTCCCCGACGGGAGCTAGCCTCCCGTCATCGGCGGGAAGAAGGCGATCTCCCGAGCTCCGGCGATTCGGGCCTCGGGCTTCACGTGGACGTGGTCGATAGCGGCTCGGACGACCCCTTCGTTCTCGAAGGCATAGGCGTATTCCTCGCTCCTGCCTTTCAGCCAGCGCACCAGATCGGCCACTGTGTCGATGCCATCCGGCAGTTCCACCTGCTCGTCCGTCCGTCCGACCCGCTCCCGCACCCAGGCGAAATAGACGAGCTTCATAGCGCTAGCCCTCGTCCATGAGGTGATGGATGCCGTTCTTGAAGTAATCCCAGCCGGTATAGATCGTCAGGATGGCGGCGATCCACAGAAGGATCGTGCCGATCAGGATGTTGTTGGGAAGCACCGTCTCGCCGGCCGGTCCTGCGATCAGGAAGCCTAAGGCCACGAGCTGGAGCGTCGTCTTCCATTTGGCGACCCGGCTGACCGGCACGCTGACCTTCAGCTCGGCCAGGAACTCGCGCAGGCCCGAGACCAGGATCTCGCGGCAGAGGATCACGATGGCGGCCCACAGGGCCCATCCCTTGATAGTCCCGTCAGCCACCAGCATGAGCAGGGTCGCGGCCACCAGAAGCTTGTCGGCGATGGGGTCGAGCATGCGACCGAGCGCCGATTGCTGGGCGAAGGTTCGCGCCACGTAGCCATCGAGATAGTCGGTGATGGCCGCGATCGCGAAAACCGCCAGCGCGAACCAGCGGGACCAGTGGTCCTCGGGCCAGAACAGGAGACCGACCACGGCCGGAACCGCGGCGAGCCGACCGTAGGTCAGCATGTTCGCGAGGTTGAACGCCTTCGAGCGGCCCATGGAGGAAACAGTCTTCATCACACCCGCAGGAAGCATGAGGACGGTCTGCCCGTCAATCGGACAGATCCCGGTTGCGCACCGCGGCCATCCGGCGAACACGGCAATGTGAGGGAAGCCTGAACGGTCCGGCGAGCGCGCAATCCTATCCCCTCTCGTGGAAGAAATCATAGACCGCGCGGGCCGTGGCGGCATTGACGCCCGGAGCCTTCATCAGGTCCTCGAGGGCGGCCCGCTGGATCGCCTTGACGGTGCCGAAATGGTGCAGCAGCGCCCGCTTGCGGGTCGGCCCGATGCCCGGGATCTCGTCCAGCGGGTTCTTCACCAGCTCGCGCTTGCGCTTCGCTCGGTGCGCCCCGATGGCGAAGCGGTGGGCCTCGTCGCGCAGGCGCTGGACGAAGTAGAGCGCGGGATCCCGCGGCGGCATCTTGAACGGCGGCTGGCCCGGCTTGAAGAAGGTCTCGCGGCCGGCGTCCCGGTCGCGCCCCTTGGCGATGCCGACCAGGGCCACGTCGTCCTCGCTCACGCCCACCTCGGCGAGGGCCTGACGGGCGGCCTCGAGCTGCCCCTTGCCGCCGTCGATCAGGACCAGATCGGGCCAGGCCGGAAAGCCGTCGTCGCCCGATCGTCCGTCCGCCTCGGAGCCGCGCGGCTCCTCCTTCACCAGGCGGGCGAAGCGGCGCTGCAGCATCTCGCGCATCATGCCGTAATCGTCGCCGGGCTTGAGGTCCTCGGACTTCATGTTGAAGGTCCGGTAATGCTGCTTCATGAAGCCGTTGGCGCCCGCCACTACCATGGCGCCCACCGCGTTGGTGCCCATGATGTGCGAGTTGTCGTAGACCTCCACACGCTTCGGCGCCTTCGACAATCCGAAGGCCTGCCCCAGGGACACGAGGAGCTTCTGCTGCGACGAGGTATCGGCCAGGCGCCGGGCCAGCGCCTCGCGGGCGTTGCGCAGCGCATACTCGATGAGCTGACGCCGCTCGCCGCGCTGGGGCGCATGGATCTCGACCCTGGCCTCCGCGCGGGTGGAGAGCGCCGCCGCCATCAGCTCCGCATCGTCGATCTCGTGCGACAGGAGGATCAGGCGGGGCGCGGGCTTGTCGTCATAGAACTGCGCCATGAACGAGCCGAGAACCTCCTCCCGGCTCATGGACTTGTCCGCCTTCGGGAAATAGGCGCGGTTGCCCCAGTTCTGCCAGTTGCGGAAGAAGAACACCTCGACGCAGAACTGGCCCGCCTGCTCGTCGAGCGCGAAGACGTCTGCCTCCTCCACCGACTGCGTATTGATGCCTTGAACACCCTGGATGGCCGACAGCGCCGCGAGACGGTCGCGGCAGCGCGCGGCGCGCTCGAACTCGAGGTCCTCGGCCGCGGCCTGCATCTCATCGGTGATGCGCTGCTTGACGGCGTTCGACTTGCCCGACAGGAAGGCCCGCGCCTCGGAAACGAACTCGGCATAATCCTCCCGCGAGACCTCGCTCGTGCAGGGTCCCGAACAGCGCTTGATTTGATAGAGCAGGCAGGGCCGCGTGCGGTTCTCGTAATAGCTGTCGTTGCAGGAGCGCAGCAGGAACGCGCGCTGCAGCGCGTTGATCGTGCGGTTCACGGCCCACACGCTCGCGAAGGGGCCGTAATAGTCGCCCTTGCGCTTCCTCGCGCCGCGATGCTTCACGAGCTGCGGCGCTTCGTGATCGGCGGTGAGCAGGATGTAGGGCAGAGACTTGTCGTCCCGCAGAAGCACGTTGTAGCGCGGCTTGAGCTGCTTGATGAGATTGGCTTCGAGCAGCAGCGCCTCGGTCTCCGTCGCCGTGGTGACGAATTCCATCGAGCTGGTCTGGCCGATCATCCGGGCGATGCGGTTCGAGTGGGCCTGGCCCCGCGCATAGGAGCCGACGCGGTTCTTCAGGCTCTTCGCCTTGCCGACATAGAGCACGTCGCCCTTGGCATCGAGCATGCGGTAGACGCCGGGCGCGTTGGGAAGGGTCGTCCAGAACTGCCGAATGACCTCGGTGCCGCGCTGGACCGAGTCCGGATTGACCTCGAGGTCGAACTCGACGTCCGAGCCGCTCTCGAGAGCGACGGATTCCTCGTCGTCCTCGTTGTCCAGAATGTCCGGGGGGACGTCGTTGGTGGTGTTGCGAGTCATGGGGGAGATTTAAGGGCTCGGGACTCGCGAGGAAAGTGCCGCCGACGAACTGGCGCAGCCCGGCCGTTCGGTTTACACGGCTAAGCTCCTGGAACGCCTGCGGAGCCGGTCATGCGCCTGTCGATCGTCACGTCAGCCGTCGTCGCGGCCCTGGTGGGGTTCGGCAGCACGATCGCCATCATCATCGCGGCCGCCCAGGCGGTCGGGGCCGACGCAGCCCAGACCTCGTCCTGGGTGGCGGCCCTGTGCCTGGCCATGGCGGCCACCAGCGGCACCTTAAGCGTGCGCTACCGCATGCCCGTGGTCACCGCGTGGTCGACCCCGGGGGCGGCGCTGATCGCCTCCTCCAGCGGCATCTCGATCCATGCGGCGGTCGGCGCCTTCCTGCTCGCCGGCGGCCTCATCGTGCTGACGGGCCTCGTCAGGCCGTTCGGGCGGCTGATTGAGCGCATTCCCACGTCCATCGCGGCCGCGATGCTGGCGGGCGTCCTGCTCCAGTTCGTGGTCGGGGTCTTCCAGAGCGCCCAAGGGGCGCCCGGGCTCGTCCTGCCCCTCGTGGGTATCTTCCTGGTGGTCCGCCTGTTCAATCCCGCGCTCGCCGTGCTGGCGGTGCTCTTCGTCGGGCTCGGGCTCTCCTTCGGCGGCGGCATGGCGCGGCCGCTTGCGTCCGATCTCACCCTGTCCACCCTCACGTTCATCGCGCCGACCTTCGATCCCTCGGTCCTGATCGGCCTCGGCCTGCCCCTGTTCCTGGTCACGATGGCGTCCCAGAACCTGCCGGGGCTCGCGGTGCTCAAGGCGTCCGGCTACGAGCCGCCCGCTGGCCCGATCCTTGCCGCGACGGGACTGGCTTCGGTCGTCACCGGGATCTTCGGCGCCCATACCAGCAATCTCGCGGCCATCTCGGCCGCGATCTGCACCGGGCCCGATACGCATCCCGACCCGAAGAAGCGCTGGATGGTCGGGCCATTCTACGCCCTGAGCTACCTGGTCTTCGCGGCCTTCAGCGCCGCACTGATCGGGCTGATCGCCGCCCTCCCCCCGGAGTTGATCAAGACCGTCGCCGGCCTCGCCCTCATGGGAGCCTTCTTGGGCGCTCTCGGGTCCGCCCTTGCCGAGGAGGTGAAGCGCTTTCCGGCCATCGTCACCTTCGCGGTCACGGCCTCCGGACTGACGCTCTTCGGCATCGGATCCGCCTTCTGGGGTCTGGCCGCCGGTCTCGTGACCCTGGCTCTCGACCTCCTGGCGATCCGCCTGCGCCGGCGCGCCTGATCTGGACGAAAGCCTCCGTTAAGCTTAAGACTTCGTTACGAACACCAAGAACGGGGGCCCTCATGGCCGGGATGACGCATGCGGGGCGGCTGGCCGCTCTGGTCCTGACGGTGGCGTTGGGAGCCTGCCAGGGCTCGCTCGGCGGATCGCCGGAAGGCGTTCCGGTCGCCCTGGAGAGCATCGACGGCGCCCCGGCTCCCATCCGCACCGCCCTGGTCGACGAACTGACCAGCGCGGCCACCGACCGCAAGGTCGATCTCGTCGGCGCCAGCGCCCAGGCGCGTTACCGGGTCCGCGGCTATTTGTCGACCTCGACCGAGGATGGGGAAACCAAGGTGGCCTATGTCTGGGACGTGTTCGACGCCCAGAAGCGTCGGGCCAAGCGCCTGGCCGGATCGAGCCCGGCTCCCGCCTCCTCCATCTCGGCCCTCGACAAGGCGGCGCTCGCGAAGCTCGCCCAGGCGAGCATGGACGAGATCGCCGAATTCCTGACGGCGTCCAAGTCCGAAAGCGCCTCCGACATGCAGGCAACCGTGGAATTACCCATTCAGACGGCGGAGGTCTCGGGCGACGAGCTCCCTGTCGCAATGCAATGATTGCATGGCAACGCACCAAACTTGCAGCACATTGGAAGCCCTCCATGTATTGTGACGGTTTCATATCGCTGCTAAGAGCCTTGCGCCCAGCCGTGCAGGGATTATGGCATTGCGCAGCGGGTGTTATCGATCACTCGAAGCCAAAGTTGCTTGCATGAAGCTCGTTGCGGGAAATTCCAACCGTCCGCTGGCTGAGGCCATCGCCGCCTATCTCAACGTTCCGCTCGCCAAGGCCCAGGTGCGGCGCTTCGCGGACATGGAAGTCTTCGTCGAGATTCAGGAGAACGTACGCGGCGAGGATGTGTTCATCATCCAGTCGACCTCGTTCCCGACGAACGACCACCTGATGGAGCTCCTGATCATCACGGATGCGCTGCGCAGGGCCTCGGCCCGCCGCATCACGGCAGTGATCCCGTATTTCGGCTACGCCCGGCAGGATCGGAAGTCCGCATCGCGCGCGCCGATCTCGGCCAAGCTCGTTGCCAATCTCATCACCCATGCGGGCGTCGACCGTGTGCTCACGCTCGACCTCCATGCGGGCCAGATCCAGGGATTCTTCGACATCCCGACCGATAACCTGTTCTCCGCTCCGACGCTGGCGCGCGACATCAAGGACCACCTCGACGGCGGCAACCGCATGGTGGTTTCGCCCGACGTGGGCGGCGTGGTGCGCGCCCGGGCGCTCGCCAAGCGCATCGATGCTCAGCTTGCCATCGTGGACAAGCGCCGTGAGCGCCCCGGCGAATCCGAGGTGATGAACATCATCGGCGACGTGTCCGGCCGCTCCTGCATCCTGGTCGACGACATCGTGGATTCCGGCGGCACACTGGTGAATGCTGCCGACGCGCTCCTCGCCAACGGGGCCAAGGAAGTCTACGCGTATATTACCCACGGCGTCCTCTCCGGCGGCGCGGTGGCCCGCATCGCAGGCTCGCGGCTGAAGGAACTCGTGATCACCGATTCGATCATGCCGACCGAGGCCGTAAAGGTCGCGCACAACATCCGCGTCATCTCCATCGCGTCCCTCATGGGCGAGGCGATCGGCCGTACGGCGACGGAAAGCTCGGTATCGAGCCTGTTCGACTAATCACCGACAGGCCGTGACCTGGCCCGGCCCTGGCAGCCCGCTGCAGCCCCTCAGACAGCCGGGCGGCGGTTCGCCAGCATGCCGCCGGCCATGATGCAGGCGAGCCCTGCCAAGGACAGCCCCGTCAGCACGTCGTCGAACAGGATTGCAGCGAGCAGCACGCCGAAGCCGGTGCCCCAATAGCCGATCTGGCTGAACACCACCGGACCGGCGATCTGTTGCAGGCGGAAGTTCATCACCTGCGAGAGAGCCGACATCCCTCCCAGGCCCACGAGCCACGAGAGGATCGCCGGATCGTCGAACCGCCAGCCGGCGGGCGTCTCGAAGACAGGTGACAGCAGGGCCACCATGACGCTCGAGGTGAGCGAAGCGCCGCAGGAGAATGCGAGCGCGGACGTCTCCTTCGGCCACCAGGCGGACCGGATGATGTTGCCCGTAGCCGCGCAGACCGGGATCGCGAGGCCCACGGCAACCCAGAGTGGCTGCCCCATATCGATGTGCAGGATCTGCTGCTGGACGAGCGCAACCATGCCCGTGAAGCCGATCACGATCCCGAGGAAGCGCCGCATGAACATGCGCTCGATCCCGAGGCCGGCTGCGAAGCTCATCGTGAGCAGCGGCGAGAGGCAATACACGATGGACGTGTAGGCAGGCCCGACCTTCTGGACCACGAAATAGGACAGCACGCTCGGCACCGCGAAGCTGACGATCCCGAGAACCCCATATAGAGCCAGATGCTCCGGCGCAGTCGGGATCCTCTGCCGGAAGGCTGCGAGCCAAGGCAGCAGGAACAACCCGGCGCCCAGATTGGCAAAGACGCCGAGCTGGAACGGCTGGACCCCGGCATCGAGCGCCATCTTGTTCATCATGATCCGGCCGGCGAAGAGAAACCCGCATAGGCCGAGCAGGCCGAAGGCGGATTCCGAAGCGATGGAGAGACGGGCTGCGATCACGGCGGCACTCTCGGATACTCTGCCGGTGGGCTCGGCAACGGAGTGTTGCAGGAGGTGCGGCGGGCGTTTATCTTGATGCAAAGATAAGTGGATATATCTTGATGTCAAGACATTATGAGGCACCCTCCTATGCGTCCGACCAAGACAGCATCGACGAGCGGTGCGCCCAATGGGCTGCCGAACTGCCGGATGTCGACACCCGGGGCATGGGTGTCCTGGGTCGGGCGCGCTGGATCACCCTGACCGCCCGCCCGCCCATCGAGGCTGTCTTCAAAGCCCATGACCTGGACAGCGGCGAGGCCGACGTCCTGTTCTCCCTGCTCCGCTCCGGCCCGCCCTATCGCCTGCGGCCCACGGAGCTGTTCCGGACCCTGATGATTTCCTCGGGCGGTCTCACCGACCGTCTCAACCGTCTCGCCAAGGCAGGCCTGATCCGGCGGGCGGTCGCCGAGGGCGACGGCCGCAGCCTGCCGGTGGAACTGACGGAGGAAGGCGCCCGGCGCGCGAAAGAGGCGTTTCAGGAGGACATGGCCGTCGAGGCGGCCATGCTCGAAGGCTTGACCGAGGACGAGCAGACCCAACTCGCCGGACTTTTGAGAAAGCTCGCCCTGACGATCACGGCCACGAAGCCTTTCGCCTGAGCGCCTTCCGGGTGGGCCCTGCCCGGTCTATGACCCGACTTGTTGCATTTTCGGCGGTTGTTCACTATAAGCCGCCTCGCGCCCGCTCGACACCCTTGGAGGCACGGGCGCTGACCTCATGGCCGACGGTAGGTTTCTGGAGAAGCCTGGGCGGCCATCGGTTTTTCAACTCAATTCAAAGGACCACGACCATGAGCGAAGTAAAGCAGATCAAGGCCGTGGCGCGCGACCGGGCCGGCAAGGGGGCCGCCCGGGCCGTTCGTCGCCAAGGCCAAGTTCCCGCCGTCATCTACGGAGCCGGCCAGTCGGCCCAGGCGATCGCCCTCGACTTCAACCAGACCAAGCAGCTGATCTTCGCCGGTCACTTCCTGACCACGATCTTCGAGATCGACGTCGACGGGCAGACGGTCCGCGCCATCCCGCGCGACTACCAGCTCGACCCGGTGCGTGACTTCCCGATCCACGTCGACTTCCTGCGCCTCGCGCAGGGCCAGGCGATCAAGGTTGTGGTTCCGGTGCACGTGGTCGGCCAGGAGAAGAGCCCGGGCGTGAAGCGCGGCGGCGCTCTCCAGATCGTCGAGCATTCGGTGGAACTCCTGGTTCCGTCCGACGCGATCCCGGACTTCATCGAGGCTTCTGTCGAAGGCCTCGACATCGGCTCCTCGATCCACCTGAACGACATCGCCCTGCCGAACGGCGCCAAGGCGACCTCGGCCGAGAACCTGACCCTCGTCACCGTCGTGGCCCCGACCGGCCTTACGGAAACGGATGCGGCTCCGGCTCCTGCCGAGGGCACCGCTGCCGCCTGATCGGCCTGATCGGGCGTTCAAGCCCATCGACCGGCTTCGACGCTCCGACCGCAAGGCCGGAGCGTTTCTTATGAGCAGGACCACGCGATGCGTCTCTTCGTCGGACTCGGCAATCCCGGATCCCGCTACGCCAGGAACCGCCACAACATCGGTTTCATGGCCGTGGACGAGATCGCGCGAGCGAACAACGCCGGGCCTTGGCGCAAGCGCTTCCAGGCGGAGGCGGCCGATGCGGTGATCGGCGGTGAGAAGGTTCTGCTGATCAAACCGCAGACCTACATGAACCTGTCCGGCCAGGCTGTGGGAGAAGCGCAGAACTTCTTCAAGATCCCGCTGCATGACGTGACGGTCTTCTACGACGAGCTCGATCTCCCGCCCGCCAAGCTGCGCGTGAAGATCGGCGGCGGCAATGCAGGCCACAACGGCCTGCGCTCGATCTCGGCCCATTGCGGCAACGACTACCGTCGCGTGCGGCTCGGCATCGGCCATCCCAGCCACAAGGCGCTCGTGCAGAACCATGTGCTGGGCGATTTCGGCAAGAGCGAGGAGGCCTGGGTCGACGATCTGTGCCGGATCATCGCGGACAATGCGGCCCTCCTCGCCAAGGGTGAGGACGGAAGCTTTCAGAACAAGGTCCACCTCGCCATGGAGGCGAGAGGCTGGACCGACGTGAAGCGGCCTGGAGAAAAGGCCACGTAATTCGACAATCACGCCGGCGCAGACGCCGGCCATGCAAGGAGTGAGGCCATGGGCTTCAAGATGGGCATCGTCGGCCTGCCGAACGTGGGCAAGTCCACCCTCTTCAACGCTTTGACGCAGACCGCGGCCGCGCAGGCCGCCAACTACCCATTCTGCACCATCGAGCCCAACGTGGGCGACGTGGCGGTGCCGGACGAGCGGCTCGACCGGCTCGCAGGCATCGCCAGCTCGGCGCAGATCATCCCGACCCGCCTCACCTTCGTGGATATCGCGGGTCTCGTGCGCGGCGCGTCGAGGGGCGAAGGCCTCGGCAACCAGTTCCTGGCCAATATCCGCGAGGTCGATGCCATCGCCCATGTGGTGCGCTGCTTCGAGGACACGGACATCACCCATGTCGAGGGTAAGATCGATCCCATCGCCGATATCGAGACCATCGAGACCGAGCTGATGCTGGCCGACCTCGACAGCCTCGAGAAGCGCGTCACCGCTCTCGAGAAGAAGGCCAAGGGCAACGACAAGGAGGCCAAGGAGACCCTCGACCTCGTCAATCGCACCCTGCCGCTCCTGCGCGACGGCAAGCCCGCCCGCCTTGTCGAACGGAAGGTCGAGGAGGAGCGCCTCTTCCAGATGCTCGGCCTGCTCTCCTCCAAGCCCGTGCTGTACGTCTGCAACGTGGAGGAAGCCTCCGCCGTCAAGGGCAATGAATTCTCCGCCCGCGTCTTCGAGCGCGCCAGGGAAGAGGATGCCAAGGCCGTGGTCGTCTCGGCCAAGATCGAAAGCGAGATCGCGGTTCTGCCCCCCGAGGAGCAGAAGGATTATCTCGACGCCGTCGGCCTTGAAGAGCCTGGCCTCAACCGGGTGATCCGCGCCGGTTACGAGCTTCTCGGCCTGATCACGTACTTCACCGTCGGCCCGAAGGAGGCCCGCGCCTGGACGATCACCCGGGGCACCAAGGCTCCGGCCGCCGCGGGCGTCATCCACACGGATTTCGAGAAGGGCTTCATCCGCGCCGAGACCATCGCGTATGCGGACTACACCTCGCTCAAGGGCGAGGCCGGGGCACGCGACGCGGGCAAGCTGCGGCTGGAAGGCAAGGACTACACGGTGCAGGACGGCGACGTGATGCACTTCCGGTTCAACACCTGAGGAATCCGACGCCACTGTCATTCCGAAGGGTTCGGCAGGCAACGCCCTCTCGTCATCACCGGCACGAGGCCGGTGATGACGTGGATGGGCGACCGATGAGCCCCTTCATCAACCTGACAATTTCCTGAACGCGGGCTTCGTCGTCCGTTCAGGGCCATTCTGCGAAAAAGGCTGCGTAGAGGGTGTGATCCATGCAGACTTTTTTTGACAGCTTCGTTTCTCCCGGGTTCGGCAACGCTGAATTCTTCGTCGGCGTGCTCGTGGCCTGTGGGTTCGTGATGATCGGCATCTCGTCGCTGTTCCCCAAGCGGGGAGACGATGGGCTCGAATGGTGGGAGCGCTAAGGCAGGCGAAGCGCCTTGGGCCCAATCCCGAGGCCGATCTGCAGGCTCTCCGCGATGCGCCGCGCCCGGTCGACGAAGAAAGCCGCCACGTCCGGCGCGCAGATCTCCCGAGCCGTATCCTCGAACAGCTCCAGCCAGCGGACGAACAGCTCCGGGGTGAGATCGAGCCCGAAATGGGCCGCCTGGGGCTTGCCCTGGTAGCGGCCGGTTCGTAGGGCGATCGAGGACCAGAAATCCACCATCAGCGCCAGATGCCGGCTCCAGCGGCCGGAAAGCTTGGCGTGGAAGATCGGCCCGAGTTCCGGATCGCGGATCACCCGGTCGTAGAAGGTTTCCACGAGCTGCCGGATCAACTCCTCCGAAACGCCTTCGGCCGGGCTGATGATCGGAATGCTGCGGCCGGTGGCGGCTGAATGAGCCAAAGCGGATCTCCTTTCACACCGAAGGGACGGGAGCACCATGCGCCCATCCCTTCGGACAATCCTTGCGCCAGATCAAGCCGGGCCGTTTCCATGGCCCGGCCCGTCATCAGTGGTGGCCATGCTCGGCTTGAGGCTTCGCCTGCGGCCCGTGGGGATATTCCTTGCTGTGGGAATGTGTCGTCAGTTCGATCTGCCGACCGGCGCCCTCGGCGCCGTAGAAGGCGCCATGGAGCCCCCAGTAGCCGCTTACCAGCACCACGAGGGCGACGGCGAGACCGGCCGGAACCGAGGCCAGGCTACCGAAGCGCGGCAGGGCGTTCGGCACCTTGACGGCGATGGCCTTGGCGTCACGGCAGGGATCGGCCGCCACGAGGAACAGAGCCGCCATGATCAGGGCGTGCCCGACGAGGTCGATGCGCCCGAACGGATAGACGGCGGTGAAGAAGATCAGCAGCAGGGACACGGCCGAGAGACGGCGCACCAGCGGGGTCCAGAGCAGGCCGAAGCCAAGGGTGAACTCGGCCACTCCGGCCATCGGGATGAACACGTCGCGCGGCATTCCGAAGGTGAGGAACGGCTTCTCCTCGACGAGCGGGTAGAACCAGTTGGGATAGGCGAACTTTTCCAGGCTCGACCACATGAGCGCGATCGCGATGCCCCAGCGCAGAGCCATGAACCGGCGCGCACGCCATTTCTCGTCGTTCGAGGAGGCCATGACCAGATAGGCCGCGACGCCGACGCCGAGCGCCAGATAGTCGAGAAGATGGAACAGGTCGTATTCGCGCAGGGCCACCACCCACAGGGCGATGATGCCGGCTGCTGCGACCGGCATGGTCCGGCGCGAGAACACCCCCATGGCGATCAGAAGCTGGGCCCATGAGATCAGCTCCGAATCCGTCTTGAGGTCGGGCGTGAGATAGATGCCGCCGACGGCGAAGATGGCGACGAAGAAGCCGCCGACGGATGCGCGCATGAAATCGTCCGAACGGCTCCAGAGCGGGGCGCTGATCCAGTCGAGACCGGCCTGGACGGCCCGGCCCAGCGCCATGCGTTCGACCGCAAGCGTCGCCAGGAAGAAGGCGAGCACCAGGCCGATCCCGGTCCAGAACCATTGATTGGTCAGCGTGGCGCCGATCGGCTGGGGAGCGGCATCGACGATATAGGGGGCAAACCACTTCACATGGGCTTCGGCCGGCAGCGTCCACACGGCTCCGGCACCGAGCGCGATGAGGCCGGCGGCGGCGCGTGCCAGGGAATGTAAGGGGTTCGGTTTCGGCTCACGTGGCATCAGGCCGGTTGCGGCAGGTTCGGTACGCATGACATCCTCGTTGTGGGAGATCGGTCTTGGATGCCTACGGAGATAGCTCCATCGTCGGAGCAGATACATTCAGATCATCCCCCTAAGGGATTTTCCGGAGTGTCGTCATAGGCTTGGCCGTAACACAGCCGTTCGGGCGGGATCGCCCGCATGCGGCCGCGGATCGTTCGGGAACCTTGAGCGTTGACGGCGTGTCCTCATCGATGCCCGATCATGCAGCTTCACCACCGCCACGACTGGAAACTCACCCCTACCGAGGCCATCGCTCTCCAGCACCAGCTGAGAACGGAAGTCGTGTCCGACCGCCCGATCGATCTCGATCGGGTGCAGCTTGTGGCCGGCGTCGACGTGAGCGTGAAGAACGAGCAGTCGCAGGCGGCCATCGTCGTGGTCACCTTTCCGGGCTTCCTGCCGGTGGAGACCGTCCTGGCCCAGCGCCCGACGCCCTTTCCCTACGTGCCCGGCCTCCTGAGCTTCCGCGAGGGCCCCGTGCTCGAGGAGGCGTTCGAGAAGGTGAAATCCGAGCCGGACGTTTTCCTGTTCGACGGCATGGGCATCGCTCATCCTCGCCGGATCGGGATCGCCAGCCATATGGGCCTGTGGCTGCAGCGCCCCACCATCGGCTGCGGCAAGACCCTCCTGTGCGGACGCTACAGGGACCTTGCGGAGGAAAAAGGATCCGCCGCCCCCCTGATCGACCGCAAGGAGACCATCGGGGTAGCGCTGCGCACCCGGACGGCCAAGAACCCGATGTTCATCTCTCCCGGGCACTTGGCCGATATTCCGACGGCGGCGGAACTCGTCCTGCGCTGCTCCCCGAAATACCGCCTGCCGGAGCCGATCCGGCTCGCGCACAACGCGGCCGGGCAATTTTCCCCTTGAGGCGGACAGCCCCGGAGCTATCCCAAAGTCAGGCCACGGTTGCGGCGGCAAGCCTCCCCATGGCGGAGGCGTTATGCTAGGGCAGACCCCGACAAGGGATTGCTCATGCGCACGTTCGAAGATCTTCCGCCCGGCCTGACCGAGACCTTCGGCCCCCTCACGGTGTCGAAGGACGACGTCCTGACCTTCGCCCGAGAATACGATCCGCAGCCCTTCCATGTGGACGAGATCGCCGCCAAGGACAGCTTCATCGGCACGCTCATCGCCTCGGGCTGGCACAGCTGCAGCCTGAACATGCGCCTGTTCGCCGACGGACTGATCCTGAATTCCTCCTCCATGGGATCTCCGGGCATCGACGAGGTGAAATGGCTGAAGCCCGTGCGGCCCGGCGATACCCTGCGCTCGCGCATGAATGTCCTGGAAAGCCGCGTCTCAAAGAGCAGGCCCTCCCTGGGCCTCGTGCGGTTCCATTTCGACATGCTGAACCAGGCCGACGAGACGGTTCTGACCCAGACCAACTGGGTGATGTTCGCGACCCGCGATGCCGAGCCGTTCACCGGCGGCCGCAACGCCTTGACGGCTGCGGCGGACGCACTGCCTGGCGCCGTTCCGGCGCGGGAGGTTCCGCCGGTCTCGGCCAATCCGTTCTTCGAGGACCTCGTCGTCGGCGGGACGGACGAGCTCGGCTCCTATACCTTCACGCCCGAGGATATTGTCAGCTTCGCCCGCCAGTTCGATCCGCAGCGCTTCCATGTGGACGCGGAGGCCGCCAAGGACAGCCTGTTCGGAGCCCTGTGCGCCTCCGGCTGGCATACGGCCAGCGTGTGGATGAAGCACATGGTCGGCCACCGCGACCGCATCCGTGACTATGCGCTGAGCCATGGCCAGCGGCCCGCACGGCTCGGGCCCTCCCCGGGCTTCACCAACCTGAAATGGCTCAAGCCCGTCTATGCCGGCGACACGATCACCTACCGGTCCACCGTGACGGCCAAGCGCGCTTCCGCGTCCCGCCCCGGTTGGGGCCTGGTGTTCCACCACAACACGGGCACGAACCAGAACGGCGAAGAGGTATTCGCGTTCGACGGGATGGTGTTCTGGGAACGCCGGGACTAGAGCATCGGACCCAAAAGTGGACCCACTTTTGGGTCCGATGCTCCCACCTCTTTGAAGAGCGCATCGTTCATGCGGAAAACCGG
>NZ_JAGPUP010000467.1:0-20078 GCF_018069605.1 Microvirga sp. HBU67558
TCCCGATCCGGAAGAGCGCCGCACCTCAAACAAGCGGGATCACCGGGACAAGCCCGGTGATGACGAGGAGGAGGCGTTCGCGGCGGCCGGTTCACGGGCTCACAGCCGCCATGACCGCCGGACCCGTCCGTCCGGCAAGAGCCCTTGCTCGTGCTCGCTGCAGGGAGTAGTGACCGCAGCACGTTTTCCCCAACCCAACGGCTGCTGTAAGAAACCATGTCCAAGGCCGACAAGATCAAGGCTCGCGCCCCGCGCGGCTTTGCCGATCGCACCCCTGCCGATCTTTCCGCCACCGAGCGCATGCTCGCGGCGATCCGCGATTCCTACGAACTCTACGGCTTCGAGGGCGTCGAGACGCCCTTCGTCGAGTACACCGATGCCCTCGGCAAGTTCCTGCCGGATCAGGACCGACCCAACGAGGGCGTGTTCTCGTTCCAGGACGACGACGAGCAATGGCTGTCCCTGCGCTACGACCTGACGGCACCGCTCGCCCGCTACGTGGCCGAGAACTTCGACGCGCTGCCCAAGCCCTATCGCAGCTACCGGGTCGGCTGGGTGTTCCGCAACGAGAAGCCGGGCCCCGGGCGCTTCCGCCAGTTCATGCAGTTCGACGCCGACACGGTCGGCGCCGCTTCCGTCGCGGCGGATGCCGAGATCTGCATGATGGCCGCCGACACGATGGAGAAGCTCGGGCTCAACCGGGGCGACTTCATCATCAAGATCAACAACCGCAAGGTTCTCGACGGCGTGCTCGAGGCCATCGGCCTCGGCGGCGAGGACAAGGCGGGCCAGCGCCTGACGGTGCTGCGCGCCATCGACAAGCTCGACCGTCTCGGCCCGGAAGGCGTGGGTCAGCTCCTCGGCGCCGGCCGCCGGGACGAGAGCGGCGACTTCACGAAAGGCGCGGGACTCGACCCAGACGCCATCGCCCGCGTGCTCGCGTTCACGGACGCCAAGGGTGCCGACAACGCGACCACGGTCGAGAACCTGCGCAGGGTCGTCGGCACCTCGGACCGCGGCTTGGAAGGCGCGAACGAGCTGGCGGAGATCGCCGCCCTGGTCGCCTCTTCCGGCTACGAGGACCGGGTGACGATCGACCCCTCGGTGGTACGCGGCCTGGAATACTATACGGGCCCGGTCTACGAGGCCGAGCTGACCTTCCAGGTCCAGGACGAGGACGGGCGCCCCGTGCGCTTCGGATCGGTCGGCGGCGGCGGGCGCTATGACGGCCTCGTGGGCCGCTTCCGCTCCGAGCCGGTGCCGGCGACCGGCTTCTCCATCGGGGTCTCCCGCCTCCTCTCGGCCCTGCAGATGGTCGGGAGCCCCATCGTGTCCGGGGCCGAGAAGCCGGGACCGGTCGTGGTGCTCGTCATGGACCGGGACCAGGTCGCCGCCTACCAGCGCATGGTCTCGACCCTGCGCCAGGCAGGTATCCGGGCCGAGCTTTATCTCGGCTCCTCGGGCATGAAGGCGCAGATGAAATATGCCGACCGGCGCCAGAGCCCCTGCGTGGTGATCCAGGGCTCCAACGAGCGCGAGCGCGGCGAGGTCGAGATCAAGGATCTCATCGAAGGCGCCAAGGCGGCCCAGGCCATCGCGTCGAACGAGGAGTGGAAGGCGGCCCGTCCGGCCCAGTTCTCCGTGCCCGAGGCGGATCTCGTCAGGGCGGTGCGCGAGGTTCTCGACCGCCACTTCGGATAAGCTTGGCCTTTCGGGAACCCCTGTGGTTTCATAGGGGTTGTCTCCCAAGCTTGACCATCAGGAGATGAAGATGCCGAAGAACAAGGACAAGAAGAACACCGCGAAAGCGAAGAAGGGTTCAGACAAGAGCGCCGGTGCGAAACTGGCAAAGACGGCCAAGAAGTCCGGCCTCATGGATCTGATCAATACGAATCTCGGCCGCGAGATTCTGGCCGACGCTCTGATCGCCGCCGCCGGCGCCGCTGCCGCCGCCCTGACCAAGACCCGCACGGCCAAGAAGGCCGGCGCCGCCGTGGCCGATGCCGGCTCGCAGGGCGTCGACCTGACCCAGACGGCGGCAGGGGCCGTCGCGGGCGTGGTCACGGAGGCCGCCCGCCACTTCCTGCCCGCCAGCCTCGTCGGCGACGAAGGGGACAAGCAGGAGCCCAAGAAGGTCAAATACGTCCAGCGCTCCAGCGGCACCAGCAAGAGCCGGACCACCAAGGCGAAGACCGACACCGCCGGGAAGCAGTAAGCCCTGGGCCGCCGCGGACCTCATCCCGTCATGGCCGGCCCTGTGCCGGCCATTCCTGTTGGTTGGAGAGAAGCCTACTTCGCATTGGGATCTTCACCTGAGCATTCACCCTTCCCGTCGAAAACAATCGCCTTCCCGGCGCGGCATTGCTAGAGAGCTTGCCGACACAAGGATTGGGCGAAGCGAGTGACGGAGACGGATGCCATTGTCGCGCTGATCGCGCTCTTCGAGCGCGAAGGCTATGCGCGGATCGAGCCGCCGGTGCTGCAGCCGGCGGACGTGTTCATCGACCTGTCCGGCGAGGATATCCGGCGCCGCATGTTCGTGACGCAGGACGCCTCGGGGGCGGAACTATGTCTGCGGCCCGAATACACGATCCCGGTCTGCCTTCAGCACCTCTTCCACCATGGCGCCCAGCCCTCCGGCTATTCCTATGGCGGCCCGGTCTTCCGGATGCGGTCGGGTGAAAGCGGCGAGTTCCTTCAGGCGGGGCTCGAATCCATCGGCCGGACGGATGTCTCGGCCGTCGATGCGGAAATCCTCGCCCTGGCCCTGGACGGGCTCAAGCAGTTCGGCGGCCCCGCCCCCGTGGTCAAGCTGGGCGACATGGGGCTTCTGCATGCGCTGATCGATGCCCTGGGGGTCGCGCCGGCCGCCAAGCGCCGAGTGATCCGCGCCATCGTGTCGGGACAGGGGCTGGCGAGCCTCGGCGAGCCCGACGGACCGGGGGCCCAGGAGCATGCGGGGCTGCTCGCGGCCATCGAGGGGCAGGCTCCCCAAGCGGCCAAGTCCTTCGTGGAGGACATCCTGTCGATCGCCGGGATCGCCCGGGTCGGCGGGCGCAGCGCGGGCGAGATCGCCGAGCGCTTCCTGGCCCGCGCCGCGAACCGGACCGGCCTGGCCGAGGAGGCGCGGCAGATCCTGGAGCGCTATCTCGCCGTTGCGGGCGATCCGGACCACGCGGCTCATGCGGTCAGGAGCCTCGCCAGAGAGGCAGGCCTCGATCTCAACGGCGCGCTCGCGACCTTCGAGGAGCGCACCGGCTTCATGGCCGCGCGCGGGCTCGACGTGAGCGCCTTCTCCTTTTCCGCGACCTTCGCGCGCAATCTCGATTACTACACGGGGTTCATCTTCGAAGTGCAGGATCCGCGCCGCGGCGACGGCAAGCCCGTGGTGGGCGGCGGCCGCTACGACCGCCTGCTCGAACATCTGGGAGCCGAAGCCCCGATCCCGGCGGTGGGCTGCTCGTTCTGGCTCGACCGTATCGTGGGAACACCCTGATGACCGACTCGCCTCTCATCCTGGCCGTTCCCTCCAAGGGACGACTGCAGGAGAACGCCGCCGCGTTCTTCGCCCGCGCCGGCCTCGTCTTCACCCAATCCCGCGGGGCGCGCGACTACCGCGGCACGCTCGCGGGCGTTCCGGACGTCGAGGTCGCGTTCCTGTCGGCGTCCGAGATCGTGAGCCAGCTCGCCAGCGGCACCGCCCATCTCGGCATCACCGGCGAGGATCTGATCCGCGAGCAGATCGCCGACGCGGACGAGGCGGTCGAATTGCTCACCCCGCTCGGCTTCGGCCATGCCAACGTGGTCGTCGCCGTCCCGCAGGCCTGGATCGACGTGCGCACCATGGCCGACCTCGACGAGGTGGCGGCCGATCTACGCGCGCGCCACGGCGACAAGATGCGGGTGGCGACCAAATACGTGAACCTCACCCGCCGCTTCTTCGCCGAGAAGGGCGTGGCGGACTACCGGATCGTCGAGAGCCTCGGCGCCACCGAGGGCGCGCCGGGCGCGGGCTCCGCGGAGCTGATCGTCGACATCACCACGACCGGCGCGACGCTGGCCGCCAATGCCCTCAAAATCCTGGACGACGGCGTGATGCTGCGCTCGGAGGCCAATCTGGTGGCCGCGACCCGCGCCCCCTGGACGGACCGGGCCCGAGCCGCGGCCACGGCCGTGCTGACGCGCATCGCCGCCGAGGAAGAGGCCAGGACGAGCCGCGAGGTGCGGGCGGCGCTCGACCCGGCCCGAAGCGCAGCGCTCGTGGCGCTGACCAAGAACCACGGAGCGTCCCTCCCCTATGGCAACGCTCTCGGCCGCGAGGTCGTGCTGCATTGCCGGGCCGCGACGGTGTTCGAGATCGTGGCGGCCCTCCAGGGCATCGGCGCGCAGGACATCTCGGTTCGGGCGTTCGACTATCTGTTCCGTCCGACCAACGCTCTTACCGAGCGCCTCCTGCGGCGAATTGGCTGAGGCGTGTTTCCTCACGTATGGATAGGACAACATCACCTTGGGCGTTGCCTCGGGGCTCAAGGCCTCCTATGGTCCGGGCGTTTTTTGCGTGAAGAGGTTCCGATGAACGCACTTCGACTTGCGACATTCGTGGTGGCTCTCGCCGCCGTCTCGGGAGCTCATGCCCAGTCGGCAGGGACGACCCTTGGCCGGCCGGTCGGCCCGACGCGCCAAGTGGATCCCAAGGTCCCGCAGCCGGGAGACGGCGGCAAGATCTTCCCCCTGAACTCCTCCTGGGTGGCCGTCAGCCTGAACGGCAAGCCGTTCACTGGAGAGCGTCCGAGCTTCAAGCTCGACGACCAGCTTCGGGCCACAGGCTTCAGCGGCTGCAACACCTATGCGACGGCGGCCTATCCCCTGCGCGAGCAGGGACTGGCCGTCGGGCCCTTCGCCCTGACGAAGAAGAGCTGCGACAAAACCACCATGGCGATCGAGCAGGCCTTCCTGGTAGCGCTCCGCTCCTCCGGCAAGTGGGACATCCAGGGCCGCAACCTGATCATCCAGACCCAGAACGGCGGCCAGCTGGTCCTGGAGCGCTCGCTCTAACCTGTTGCCGGGCGAGAATGAAAAAGGCCGGCGTCGCGCCGGCCTTTTTCGTTTTGCTCGCCGGGAATGCCACCGACGGCGCCATGGCCGGGCCTGTCCCGGCCATGGCGATCCTGTGAAGCGCGGCGCTTCTCCGTTCGGGATCACCGGCACAGGGCCGGTGATGACGGAGAGGGTCTATTCCGCAGGCTCGGCCTGGCGCAGATCGACCGGAGTCGAGAGGCCGCCATCCGACTTCTTCATGTCGATCCGGCGATCGTGATAGGCGGCCAGCGTGGAGCGATGGCCGATGGACACCACCGTCGTGTTCGGCAGCTTGTCCTTGATGATCCGGTAGATCTCGCCCTCCGTGGGCTCGTCGAGCGCGGCGGTCGCCTCGTCGAGGAACAGCCAGTCGGGCTTGGCGAGAAGCGCCCGGGCGACGGCGAGGCGCTGCTGCTCGCCGAGCGACAGGGTCTGGGCCCAGTTGCGGTCGTCGTCGAGACGCTCGGCGATCTGCGGCAGCCGGGCCGAGCGCAAAGCCTCGGCGATCTGGATGTCGTCATAGGCGTCCGCCCGGCTGGGGTAGGTCACAGCCTCACGCAGGGTCCCGATGGGAATGTACGGCCGCTGCGGCAGGAGCATCATGGTCTGCCCTTCGGGGACCAGCACCTGCCCCTCGCCGAAGGGCCAGATGCCCGCGATGGCGCGGAACAGGGTGGACTTGCCGGAGCCCGACGGCCCGGTCATCAGGGTACGCTCGCCCGGATGGAAGGCCAGCTCGTCCGTATGCATGAGAGCGCTGCCGTCGGGCAGCCGCACGTCAAGGTCGTTCAGGCGCAGGTCCCGTCCGGGCGCTTCGGCGACGGCCAGCTTGCTCTCGCCCCCGACGCGCTGGGCCGATGCGATTGCGCCCTCGAAGGTGGTGAGACGGTCGAGCACGGCCTTGTAGTCGGCGAGCGTCGTATAGATCGTGATGAAGTAGGTCAGCGCCGACTCCACCCGCGAGAACGCGCCGACCACCTGCTGCATCTGGCCGAGGGAGATCTTGCCGATGAAGTAATACGGCGCGGTCAGGATGTAGGGCACCACCACGTTGGCCTGGAAATAGGCCGACGTGAAGGTGTTGAGCTTGATGAGGCGGAACACGATCCGCATGTAGTTGTCGACGATCTGACCGAACCGCCGGCCGAGGCCTTCCCGCTCGGCGGTCTCGCCGGACAGGAGCGCGACCTGTTCCGTGTATTCGCGCAGGCGTGCCAGCGAGAAGCGGTAATTCGCCTCCACGCGCTCCTGTTCGAAGTTGAGCGCGATCAGCGGCCGTCCGATGAGATGGGTCACCCAGGTGCCGAGGATCGCATAGGCGGCGCAGACCCAGACCAGCAGACCCGGCACTTCCACGCTCGTCCCCGGGAAGGTGAAGCCGGCCGAGATCGTCCAGAGGATCGCCACGAAGGACACCAGGGTCGCGGCCTGGTTCATCAGGCCGACGGACAGGGAATAGGTGCTCTCGACGAACTTGCGCAGGTCCTCCGAGATGCGCTGGTCCGGGTTGTCCGCGCCGCGGCCCATGATCTGCATCCGGTAATGCGTCCCGTCGCCGAGCCACTCGCGAAGATAGTAGGTGTTGAGAAAGGCTCGCCAGCGGATGGACAGCACGTTCTGCAGCAGCACCTCGGTCAGGGCCATGGCCACGAACACGGCCGCCAGCGGCGTGAAGATGACGAAGAGCTGATACCAGAAGGCTGCTGCATCCTTCGCTTCGAGCGCATTGAACATGTCGCGCGAGAAGAAGCTGAGGCGGACGT
This sequence comes from Microvirga sp. HBU67558, assembly GCF_018069605.1. Classification (NCBI taxonomy): domain Bacteria; kingdom Pseudomonadati; phylum Pseudomonadota; class Alphaproteobacteria; order Hyphomicrobiales; family Methylobacteriaceae; genus Microvirga; species Microvirga sp. HBU67558. Next base: position 6,843 of record NZ_JAGPUP010000467.1, read on the forward strand.
TCAGCGCGACCTGGGCGAGGTTGATGGCGATGAGGATCCCGATCATCGCGATGCCGATGGTGCCCTCCCGGGCCCGCACGAGGCCGAGGAAGGGAATGCGGATGACGCTGTCGGCCTGCGAGTCGAGATAAAGGTCGGTGATGCGGCAGATGGTGCGCACGACCGGAACGTAGGACAGGCCGTAGATGATCGCCCCGAAGGCCGTCGCGCCCAGCGCCGCGGAGGGCGGCGGCACGTATCCCGTATAATCGCCCGTGATCAGCCCCGTGACGGCGCCGACGACCAGCGCCACCAGCACCAGATGGGTCGCCGCGATCATGACGACGAAGATCCGCAGAAAGGTGGGGATGTTCCGTCCTGCGAACACGATCCCGGCCAGGACGAGGCTCGAGAGGGGCAGATAGAACGGAACTGCGGCCGCCCCGGACAGGGAAGCCAGCAGAACGGCTAAACCTACGACTGCCAGCGCAACGCTCGCCTTGATCATACACATCTCCTGCCGAGATCCCGTCCCCGGCTCCGTGGATATCCGAGAAGCCGGATCAATCGTGCTTGTGGCGAAAGAAAGGAGGAACTTCCCTTCTCTCCATGCGATAGCAACCTTGTGAGAAGTGCGACAGGCACATAAATGGCCAATCGCGTTCGGCAAAGACGGATCGTCCTGTTTAACGAACGAAACAATTGACTTAGAGAACGGGATGTTTCATGTGTCATTTCGACATCCCCGACGTCACTGCAAAGGCGACTTTATGAACGCCCCTCTCGGCTATCTCGGCAGCCAGACTGCGCAGCGCCTGATCCCGGCGGAGCCCATCGTGCGCCTGGAGAAGGTGTCGAAGACTTTCCCAGGACGGGACGGCCAGCCCGTCACGGCCCTTCGTGAGATCAACCTCGCCGTCCCACAGGGCTCGATCCTCGGCGTCATCGGCCGTTCGGGCGCCGGCAAGTCGACCCTGATCCGCCTGGTGAACGGACTCGAGAAGCCCTCCTCCGGCAAGGTGATCGTCGACGGCGCCGACATCGCGGCCTTGCCCGAAGCCGCGCTTCGTCATGCGCGTCGCTCGATCGGCATGATCTTCCAGCACTTCAACCTGCTCTCCTCGCGCACGGCGGCTCAGAACATCGCCCTGCCGCTGGAGGTCGCCGGCTATGACAAGGCCGAGATCCGGACCCGCGTCGAGGAGCTTCTGGCTCTCGTCGGCCTCTCGGACAAGCGCAACCGCTATCCGTCCGAACTCTCCGGCGGCCAGAAGCAGCGCGTCGGCATCGCCCGCGCGCTCGCCACCAAGCCCAAGGTTCTCCTGTCGGACGAGGCGACTTCGGCGCTCGACCCGGAGACCACCCGGTCGATTCTCGATCTGCTCGGCCGCATCAACGACGAGCTCGGCCTGACCATCCTGCTCATCACCCACGAGATGGCGGTGATCCGCAACATCGCCCGCGAGGTCGCGGTGATCGAAGGCGGGCGCATCGTCGAGCAGGGCGACGTGTTCGAGGTCTTCACCCGGCCGCAGCACGAGGTGACCCGCTCGTTTCTCGCCGACGAGTCCGGCCGCGCCCTGCCGCCCTACGTGCAGAGCAGGCTCCGGCCCGAGGCGACGCCCGGCAGTCAGGCCGTGGTGCGCATCGGCTTCCGCGGCCCCCATGCGACGGATCCGGTCCTCGCGCGGCTCGCCCGCGATCTCGACATCGAGACCAACATCCTGTCGGGCTCCGTCGACGAGATAGCAGGCCGCCCGTTCGGCACCCTCGTGGTCGGCGTGCCCGAGCAATCGCTTGCCACCACCCTCGACTTTCTGAACAAGCACGGTCTCGACACGGAGGTCCTCGGCCATGTCGCCTGAGATGATCCGCCTCATCGCCAATTCCACGGGCGAAACCCTCTACATGGTCGCCGTCTCAGCGCTGATCGCCACGCTCTTCGGCCTGCCGCTCGGCGTGTTCCTCGCCACATCGGGCAAAGGCGAATTGTTCGCCGCCCCCTGGGTCAACCGGGTGCTCGGCGTCATCGTCAACGCCACGCGCTCGACCCCCTTCATTATTCTCGTCGTGGCCATCATCCCGTTCACGCGCCTGATCGCCGGCACCTCCATCGGGACGAACGCCGCCATCGTGCCGCTGACGATCGCCGCGACGCCCTTCATCGCACGCCTCATCGAGGGCGCGATCCGCGAGGTGGACCAGGGCCTGATCGAGGCCGCGCGCGCCTTCGGCGCGAGCCCGATCCAGATCGTGCGCAAGGTGCTGATCCCCGAAGCGCTGCCCGGCATCGTTCTCGGCCTGACGCTGGCCGTCGTGTCGCTGCTGGGCTTCTCGGCCATGGTCGGCGCCGTCGGCGGCGGCGGCCTGGGCGATCTCGGCATCCGCTACGGCTATCAGCGCTTCATGCCGGAGATGATGCTCGCGGTCGTGGTCGTGCTCATCGTGCTGGTCCAGGCGGTGCAGAGCATCGGCGACCGCCTCGCACGCCACCTCAACAAGCGCATCCGCCACGCCTGATCACCGACCAAAACATCGCACAAGGAGTAACTCAATGTCCCTGAAGAAGCTGGGCCTCGCCGCCCTTCTCTCGATTGCTGCTCTGCCGGCTCTGGCGCAGACCCAGACGATCCGCATCGGCGCCACGCCCGGCCCTCATGCGCAGATCCTCGAAGCCGTGAAGCCCATCGCGGCCAAGAAGGGCCTCGATCTCAAGATCGTCGAGTTCTCCGATTACGTGGTGCCGAACACCGCGCTCGCCGGTGGCGACATCGAGGCGAACTCGTTCCAGAACCAGCCCTATCTCGACAACCAGGTGGCCGATCGCGGCTTCAAGATCGAAAGCGTCGCGCTGACCGTGAACTTCCCGATCGGCATCTACTCGAAGAAGCACAAGAGCCTCGATGCCCTGCCGAACGGCGCGACGATCTCGATCCCGAACGACCCGACCAACGGTGGCCGCGCGCTTCTGCTGCTGCAGGACAAGGGCCTGATCAAGCTGAAGGACAATGTCGGCTTCAAGCCGACGCCGATCGACATCACCGACAACCCGAAGAAGATCAAGTTCGTCGAGATCGAAGCCGCCCAGGGACCGCGCGTCCTCGAAGACGTGGACGCGTCCGTCATCAACACCAACTATGCGACCGCAGGCGGCCTCGATCCGGTGAAGGATCCCATCGCCCGGGAGAACCCGAAGGGTCCCTACGTGAACCTCATCGCCGTGCGCAGCGAGGACAAGAACAAGCCGTGGGTGAAGGCTCTCGTCGAGAGCTACCACACGCCCGAGGTGAAGCAGTTCATCGAGGAGAAGTTCAAGGGCTCGGTCCTGACGAGCTGGTAAGCGGCGCAGCTCCACGCATTCGAAGGCCGGGCCTCGTGCCCGGCCTTTCTGTTCGGTCTTCCGCCTGTCGCTCGTGAGCGGAGGCACGGCACTCGACCAAAGCCTCCTTGACAACAAGCCGGCTAAGCTTCCTCATCGCAGGGTCTCTTGACGCACGAGAGGAGCCGGGGCGATCAGCCCGGCATTCCCGGAGGAGGATTCATGCGCCTGTCACTGTTCGGCCTGGCTCTCACGACGACACTCTGCGCCGCTCCGCTGGCCGCTCAGGCCCAGGCGCCGATCACGATCTACTGCTCCATTCTCGAGGAGCAGTGCCGCGTCGGCGTCGCGGCCTTCGAGAAGGCCACGGGCGCGAAGGCCACGATGGTGCGCAAGAGCACCGGCGAAACCCTGGCGCAGATCAGGGCCGAAGCCTCGAATCCGCGCGCCGACGTCTGGTGGGGCGGCCCGGGCGATTCCCACATCCAGGCGGCCGAGGAAGGCCTCACGGTTGCGTACAAGTCGCCGAAGCTGCCGGAGTTGCATGACTGGGCTCAGCGCTTCGCCGAGCAGGCGGGATACCGCGCGACGGGGACCTATCTCGGCGCCCTCGGCATCGGATACAACACGAAAGTGCTGGAAAGCCGTGGCCTGCCCGAGCCGAAATGCTGGGCGGATCTTCTCGATCCGAAATACCGCGACGAGGTGCAGGTGTCCGATCCGAACTCGTCCGGCACCGCCTACGTGTTCCTGGCTTCGCTCGTTCAGCTCATGGGCGAGGACAAGGCCTTCGACTACATGAAAGGCCTGCACAAGAACGTCAATCAATACACCAAGTCGGGCGCCGCTCCGGTCAAGGCCGTGGCGCTGGGAGAGACCGGAATCGCCATTGCCTTCATGCACGACATGGTGACGATGATCGCCGATGGGGCACCGGTGAAAACCCTGGCACCCTGCGAGGGCACCGGCTACGAGACCGGATCCATCTCCGTCGTGAAGGGCGGCAAGAACACGGAAACGGCGCAGGCCTTCGTCGACTGGGCGCTCTCGGCCGACGCCCAGAAGCTCGTCGGCGCGGACCTGAAGATCTATTCCATCGCGTCCAACAAGAACGCTCCCGTTTCGCCGGATGCGCCGAAGCTCTCGGAGATGAAGCTGATCAACTACGACACCGCCAAGTACGGCTCCGTGGCGGAGCGGACGCGCCTGCTCAAGAAGTGGGACGCCGAGGTGAAGTCGGCTCCGAGATAGGCCACGGATCGTCGAGCGCGGTAAGCTGGACCAGGCCCGATCGCCCGGCCTTCGCGCGTGCGCTACTTCTGCCGAGGCTCCTTCAGGTTCTCTCCGGCGGCAACGAGCTTTCCGTCCCGCTTCGCCTTGACGGCTTCGAGCAGGGTCCAGGCGGCGTTGCGCACCTCGTCCTGCACGGCCTGATCCTGGTCGAGCTCCTCATGGCTGGTGGCGTAGGGCTTCCAGTAGCCGATATAGCGATCGAACTCCGCAGCTGCGCCCGCGGGCTCCAGGTCCATGGCGCGCAGCCAGTCGGACAGGCTGCGGCGGACGCTCCCCGCCCCTTCGGCATCGCCGTGGACGATGACGGAGAACTGCCTGCCGGCTAGATGCTTGGGGTAGTCCCAGCCTTTCAGCTCGAGACCCTTGGCGATGTCCGTCTTCTTGCCCTGCGTCGAGGTCGGGTCCGGATTGCCGCCGTCGGCACAGACGAGCCGGTCCATCATCAGCTTCAAGGGCGACGAGACCTGATACCAGTTGACGGGCGTGATGATCATCACCCCATGCGCCTCCACCCATCTGGGATAGATCTCGTTCATCCAGTCGTGCGTCTGGCCGAGAGAGAAGTTGGGATAGCAGGAACAGGGCCAGTGGCACAAAGCGGCCGCCGTCGAGAAACAGGCCTTGCAGGGGTGAATGTGACGGCCGTATTCGGCCGTGAGACGGCTCAGTTCGAGCACCTCGACCTCGGTATTGCCGGCACTGGCCAGGACCTGATGCGCGATCTCCACGAGGCGGTAGCTCTTGGACATCTCGCCGGGGCAGGTGTGCTCGCTGCGTGACGACGCCGAGACGAGAAGGAAGCGGGCGGGACCGGAGCTGCTCTCATGCCGCTCCTGGGCCCGGTCGATCGCATCCTTCGCGGCGATCCAGTCGACCGCGAGATCGTAGTCGGGATCGGCGAAGCCGGGCCCGGCCTTGCGGGTCTTGGGGCTCTTGCGATGATGGCTGTAGGCGTCCCAGGCGGCGTCGGCAACCCGCTGCAGCTCCCCCTCCAGCGCCGCGAAGGCGGGATCCTGAAACTGTTCGAGGAACCGTCGGCGGAACTCCATCTCGTCGAGGGTCGGATCGGGGGTCCCCTTCCGCGCTTCTGGAATGGACAAGGCGGGCTCCTGTGCGGGGATGATCGTGTCAAGCTTGCAACGCAGGGTGCCCATGCCGGTTCCGGCATGGCGCTCGCCGGTGGCGGTCACTATTTGCTTATTCCATATCGACCCAACCTTCCTGCCGCATTGTCAATGGAGCAGCCTATGACGACCATCCCCACTGTCCGCCTGAACGATGGCAACGCCATGCCGCAATTCGGCTACGGCGTCTGGCGGGTCTCCAACGAGGAAGCCGCGAGCGCCGTCGGCGAGGCGATCGAGGCGGGCTACCGCTCGATCGATACGGCCGCCATCTACGGCAACGAGGAAGGCGTCGGGCAGGCCATCAAGGCCGCTCCCGTGGCCCGTGAGGAGCTCTTCATCACCACCAAGGTCTGGAACGACCGTCACGGGTACGACGAGACACTGCGCGCCTTCGACGAGAGCCTGGCGCGCCTTGGGCTCGACCACGTCGATCTCTACCTCATCCACTGGCCCGTCGCGGGCAGCGAGGCCTATCGCGACACGTGGCGCGCGCTGACCAAGCTGAAGCAGGACGGACGGGCGAAATCGATCGGCGTATCGAACTTCATGGTGCCGCATCTGCAGAAACTGATCGACGAGAGCGGCGTGACCCCTGCGGTCAACCAGATCGAGCTGCATCCGCGATTCCAGCAGACGGAACTGCGCGCATTTCACGCGAAGAGCGGCATTGCGACGGAATCCTGGAGCCCGCTCGGACAGGGCACGCTCCTGAGCGACGAGACCCTCACGGCGATCGGCCGCAAATATGGCAAGACGCCCGCCCAGGTCATCCTGCGCTGGCATCTCGACAACGGGCTCGTGGTCATTCCGAAATCCGTGACGCCCTCCCGCATGCGCGAGAACATCGACGTGTTCGACTTCAAGCTCGCCGCCGAGGACATGCGTGCGATCGAAGCGCTCGACGACGCCTCCGGCCGCGTCGGGCCCGATCCCGCGGTGTTCGGTTGAAGCTGGAGAGATGATTACAGGCGGCTCTTCGCGGGGTCGCCTGCAGCCTCGAGCTGCTTGTAGATCGCCTCGGCGATCGGCAGGAGCTGGGCGCGATCCGCCTTGGCCGTGACCACGTACGACAATCCCTTGTCGATCCAGGAACAGGCCGAGACTCCGTCCCGTTCCTCGAAGCGGAAGGATGTCTCGGTCTCGTTCTCGCGCGATCGGGCATAGAGCGTGAGGCGGCTGCCGCCCACATTCTCGTACATGAAGAGCGCGGCCGCTTCACCGCTGTCGGGAAGCAGCCTCCCGCCGATGAGGCGATAACCCTGGGCGTTCAGGTTCGGCGCGGTCAGCGGCTTGCCCACGCGCCGCGACAGCCATTGCACGAGATGCGCCTCCTGATCGGCGGGAACTTCCACGGGGTGCAGGCGCTCGCTCACATAGATGCGATGCGCCGCGATGGCGTTGTCGGCGACGCTCATGGCGTCCGCCTGCCTGTGCGCCCGGGTGCTCCACCAGACGCCGCCCCAGGCTCCCAGGCTTCCGCCGATGGCAAGCCATGCCAGTGCGGCGGCGAACGCCGCAGGACGAATCAACGGCGTGCGACGGCGGGCCGCCACGAGGTTGGCGACGCGAAGGCGTGAGGGAATGGGCTCCTGCGCCTTGAAAGCGAGCCGGGCGCGCAGGGCCTCCCGCTGCTCGATCTCGCGCTCGACCTGCGTGGCAGCCGCCGGATGATCGGCGAGATACGCCTTGATCGACTCGCGCTGCGAAGCCGAGAGCCGGCCGTCGACGAAGGCCTGCAGATCGTCTTCACCGATGGGTCGCTCGCCCGTCACTTCACTCTCCTCAAGGCGGCAACGCGCCCGTGTTCCATAAACTCTCTCAGTCGCGTCCGAGCCCGGCTCAAGCGGGACATGACCGTGCCGAGCGGGATGCCCAGCACCTGCGCGGCCTGCTCGTAGGACAGATCCTCGACGCCCACCAGCAGCAGGATGGAGCGCTGCTCCTCCGGAAGGGCCTCGAGTCCTTTCAGGACATCGCGCAATCCGGCGTGGCTCTCGGGGTTCATGTCGGGAGACTGAACGTCGTTCAGGGCCTCTTCCCCGACGGGGATCCCGCGCACCTTCCTCTGGCGAAGGCTGTTGATGAACAGATTGCGCTGGATCGTGAAGAGCCAGGCTCTCAGATCGCCGTCGCGCCGCTGGCTCCAGCGGCTGATCGCACGCTCTAGGGTATCCTGGACGAGATCGTCCGCCGCCTCGCCATCGCGCAGGAGGGCCCAGGCGTACCGGCGCAGGCCCGGGATCAGCGGTTCGAGAAGGGAAGCGATCTCGTCCAAGGGCGACTCTCAGCTGGCCGCATCATTCAACGATGAACGGGCTGCTCCTGCAAGGATCAGGGCGCCGCGACATGCCAGACGTTGTTGACGCCGTCGCCCGTGACCTCGCCCGGCTTGGTGTCCTTGACCCAGAGATAGAGCGGCTTGCCCTTGTAGGCCCATTGCTTGGAGCCGTCGTCGCGGGTGACCACGCTCCAGTCGCCAGAGGCAGCGGCGCCCCCGCCCGCCATCAGCGGCGGCCAGTTCTGGGCGCATTGCCCGTTGCAGGCCGACTTGCCGGCGCTGTCGCGGTCGAAGGTGTAGAGGGTCATGCCCTTGGCATCGACGAGAGCCTTGCCCTTGCTCGTGTCCGCCACCTTCGCGGGGGCGGCGGATTGCGCAAGCGCGACGGTGGCGGCGACGAGGGCTCCTGCCAGGATGGCCGGGCGCAGAAACAGCTTCATGGGTGTCCTCCTGAGGCCGGTGATGGCCACGATTTCAGAGACACGCCACGCTTGGGATTATTCCCCGGGGCGGGAAAATTTCCGTCAGCGCCCCATCGCGTTGAAGCCGTTCTCGTCGATGGGCTCCCGCAATTCGATCCGGTGGCGGCCGTTGTCGCGGATCTGCGCCGTACGGTAGCGACCATCGAGCTCGTCTTCGGGATTCTGCAGGATCTCGACCCCGGCCTTGCGGAGGCGCTGGACCTCCTCGTCCACGTCGGGGACGAGGAAGCTGATGACTGGCAAAGGCGTCACGGCGACATTGCCCGTGGCGTGGGGATCTCGATCCGGCTGCAGCACGTGATCGACCTCGGTGATCTCCAACAGGAAGCCGCTCCGCTCCAGCACGGCCTGACGACCGGGAACCAGGCTCTGGCTCCCGATCAGCCGAAACCCGAGCATGTCCTGGTACCAGCGCACGCTCTCGTCGAAGTCCGGTGTCCGGATGGACGCCGAGCTGGAGCGGGCGGACGAGGCCGACTGCGCCCAGGCAGGAGGACAGCCCGCGATCTGAACCGCCGCGCCGAGGACGAGAAAGACGGCAAGAAGGCTGCGCCGCGGCGTGGGGAAGGAGAAGATGGTTGGTTTCACGGGTGATCCCTCGTCGGCCGTCGGAACTTAACCGTCTTCTCTCATGAACGTCCTTCGGTCCAGTTCGTTCTTCGGGCCTCAGGTATTCTCGGCTTGCAACAGCTTGAGCAGCAGGCCCGACAGCTGCCCGGCCTCCTTCTCTCCGAGCTTTTCCCCGAAGAAGCGGCTGATGGCGCCGCCATAGACCGGCCACATGCGCTCCTGCAGGCTCCGCCCCGCTTCCGTGATCTCGACCAGCTGTCGGCGTTTGTCACCCGGGAATGGAATGCGGCGCACGAGCCCCTCGGCTTCCATGCGGTCGAGAAGCCGGGAGAGGTTGTATTGCTCGAACAGCACCGCCGCCTCGATCTCGCGGGGCGTGAGCCGCCCGTCCGGCCCACGCTTCAGCTCGAGCAGCACGTCATACCAGTGCAGCGACGGAAATCCGGCGCTTTTCAGCTCCGCCTCGATGCGCCCCACCACGGTGCGCTCGGCCCTGATCAGGCGCCCCCAGGCCTTGATGATCGCGGCGGACGGCTCTTGCATCCCGGCAAACCCTTCCTTGATTCAATGCAAATGCATATAAATTGACAGACCAATGCACCTGCATCAAAACTCTATGCACTTGCATGGAGAATTGCAATGCCACTCGCCCACCCGTCTCCTTCCGACTATGCGGCCCTGCTCCTACGCGTCGCGCTCGGTGTCATGTATATCGCTCACAGCGTCGTCCTGAAGTGGATGACCTTCACCCTCGCCGGAACCGCGCAATACTTCGAGTCGCTTGGCCTGCCCGGCGCCCTCGCCTATGCCACCTTCCTGGCCGAGTTCATCGGCGGCGTCCTGCTCGTGCTCGGCGTGCAGAGCCGCTGGGTGGCGCTGGGCCTGCTGCCGGTCCTGTTCGGGGCGGCCTGGGTGCATATCGGCAACGGCTGGGTCTTCTCGGCTCCAGGCGGCGGCTGGGAATACCCGCTTTACCTGATCGTCCTGTCCGTCGCACAAGCCCTTCTCGGCGACGGGGCCTATGCTCTCAAGCCCTCCCGCCCGCTGAGTCTCGCCCCCGCGCCGGCCTCCCTCAAGGCCGCGGCCTGATCCCCTTCAACCCTGGAGAAGACCCATGAAGCTCTACTATTATCCCGGCGCCTGCTCGCTCGCGCCTCACATCGTCGCCCGCGAGGCCGGCATTCCGGTGAGCCTGGAGAAGGTCGATCTGGCCAACCGCACCACCGAGTCCGGGGCGAACTACGCCACCATCAACCCGAAGGGCTACGTGCCGGCGCTCGGCCTGCAGGACGGCTCCGTGCTCACCGAGGCCAGCGCCATCGTCCAGTACCTGGCCGACCAGCAGCCGGACACGACGCTCGTGCCGGCCCCCGGGACCGTGGAGCGCTACCGGCTGCTCGAATGGCTCGGCTTCATCAGCACCGAGATCCACAAGGGCTTCGGCCCCCTGTGGAACCCGGCCACCCCGGACGCCGTTAAGGCCGCCACCAAGGAGCGCCTCGCTGCCCGGTTCGTCTATCTCGACGAGGCTCTGGCCAAGCGGCCCTACCTGATGGGCGAGACCTTCACGATCGCCGACGCCTATCTGTTCACGGTCGTGAACTGGGCGAACTTCCACAATGTCGACCTCTCGCCGTTCCCGCACCTGCAGGCCTTCCAGGCCCGCATCGCGGCGCGCCCGAGCGTCCAGCAGGCCCTGGAGGCCGAAGGGCTTCTGAAGACCGCCGCCTGATTGCTGCTGGTCGTCCATGACGAACAAGGCCCCGGATCTCTCCGGGGCCTTTTTGCGTCGATGCGGCGGATCGAACGATCACACCACGAAGAAGTCGCTCGCGCTCAGCACTGTACCAGCTTTCAGCTGGGCGAACTTGATCGCCGCATGGTGAGTGCCCGACCCGTCCGCATCGTAGGACAAAGCGCCCGTCTTCTCGTTGAAGATGATGCGGTCGCTCTTGTCATGCGCCCCTGCTCCGACCCAGAACGCGGCTTTGGACAACACGCCTTTCTGGAGCTTGCTGAAGATTGCCTTCGCCAGGCTGATCGAGTCGTCTGCGTGTTCGAAATCCGTGATCCGGTCCACGTTCTTCGGCCCCAGCTTGCTGCTGAAGGCGAACGTGTCCTGACCATCACGGCCGGTCAGGGTATCGTTGCCGAGACCACCGTTGAGATAGTCGTGCCCGCTCTCGCCCTTGAAGGTTTCAGCCTTCTTGCCGCCGCGGAAGGAGAGGTTCTTGGCCGGGGAGGCAATGGGTGTGGACGGCGTAGGAGTGGAGGGCTCCGTTGCGGGCGTCGGTGTGACCGCTGGTGATGGCGCAGACGGAGGTGGCAGAGTGAAGATCCTATCGCCGAAGAGCGCGAATTCTACTCCGCCCAGATAGTCGATTCCATCGCCCGTAGCGCGGTGATCCGTGATCGTAATTGTACCGCTTTGCGCGAGGGAAATAGTGTAATCGGAGAAATTGCCAGTGAATAATGCGGTGTCTGAACCTGCACCTCCAACGAGAAGATCGCTGCCGGCTCCGCCGCTCAGCAGGTCATTGCCGTCATAGCCATCAAGGGTATCGTTTCCATCATTGCCGGTGAGCGTATTGGCCGTAGCATTTCCGATAAACCTGTCGCTGAATATGCTGCCATTCAGATTTTCGACGTTGCGGATGATATCCCAGGAGTCTTCCGAGGTTTGCTGCCGCTCCGTCACCCGGAGATCGATCGCCGAAGGTGCAACGACGATCAGTGTGTCGGTCCCGCCGCCTGCATCCAGAAAGTTCGCTCCGTTTTCAGTGATGAACGTCTCATCACCCGCTCCCCCGAAGGCTGTGTCGTTCCCATGGCCCATATACACAAGACCCGTGACCACGCCTCCCCGACCGTCATAAAGATCGCTCTTCACCCCCAGAGCGATCCTGCCTTCAATGGTGCCCCGATTGATGATCGTATTCGATCCGCCGAAAAGACCAACGATGGCCTCACCATCGGGCGTCGCTGTCGAGATCCGGCCCGTATTATTGATCTTTAGGCTCTGCTCTGGATCGTTCATCCCTGCGGCAACGATGCCATAATCCTGGCCGATAATCGTCCCGCTGTTGGTAATGAAGGTCTTAGGGCTCCAAACCTCCATCGCACTGAGAACACCGGAGATCCTACCCTCGTTGTTGAGGTAGTTGGGACGGTCGGAAGGGTAATCGTTCACCAATCGGAGGCCAGAGTCGAACCCGTAGATACTACCTGTGCTGCCGACACTGACGGTCCCATGCACCGCCACCCCCGTGGCAAGGCGGCTGCTGACCCTCCCGTCGATCAGGAGGGTGACGTCATATCCCCCGATCACGGCGAAAGCATTGTAGCCGTTGGAAATGATCTCTGATCCAGCCTCGAGAATGACCGTATCAGCCGATGAAAGTCCGAGTGCGTGCTGACCATCTTTGTCAGTCGGAGGCAGCGGGTTCGACGCGTTGATCACATATGTGGTCATAGATAACCCCGGACTCATAGAATTTCGCGGCCTCGATACGTTATCTCATATAAATAAACAATATCTCGCTTTCCAAGCTGAATATTTGCGCCACGGCGGTGGATATCGGCTCATTGCAGCTACTCTAGAGGCAACAAAAAGCCCCGGAGTTTCCTCCGGGGCTTTCCGTTAAGTCAGAGCAGTCGAGAGGGGACTTCTTAGAAGTCCATGCCGCCCATGCCGCCCATGCCGCCGCCCGGCATGGCCGGAGCGGATTCGCGCTTGGGGGCCTCGGCCACCATGGCCTCGGTGGTGACGAGCAGGCCGGCGACCGAAGCCGCGTCCTGCAGAGCCGTGCGGACCACCTTCGCCGGATCGACGATGCCGGCCTGGAGCATGTCCACGAACTCTTCCGTCTGGGCGTTGAAGCCGAAGGTGTCGGACTTCGTGTTGTCGCCGATCTTGCCGACGACGATCGAGCCTTCGACACCGGCGTTCTCGGCGATCTGACGGATCGGAGCCTCGAGAGCGCGCAGAACGATCTTGATGCCGGCATTCACGTCGGCATTGTCGCTCTGGAGCTTGGCAACCGCAGCCTTGGCGCGCAGCAGAGCCGTGCCGCCGCCGGGGACGATGCCTTCTTCCACCGCTGCGCGGGTGGCGTTCAGGGCGTCGTCGACGCGGTCCTTCTTCTCCTTCACCTCGACCTCGGTCGCGCCGCCGACGCGGATCACCGC
>NZ_JAGPUP010000468.1:0-20374 GCF_018069605.1 Microvirga sp. HBU67558
CCCCTGAAGGCCTGCCCCTCCTGCGCCACCCCCAACCCGTCAAATCCTCTGCGCCGAGGATCTAGGAGCGGCAACGTATGGCACATGTAAAACCCGCAAAGTCCCCGCAAGGATCCGCAAGGTCCCCTGCTAAGTCATTGAAATCATTATCCGCAAGGTCTCGCAGGGATTTTCGTCCGCAAAGTCCCGCAAAGTCCAGGGTTTCCAAGGCTTTCAGCGTCCGCAAAGTCCTACCCGCAAAGTCCCACCCCTACGGGGGAAGGCCTGGCGTGCCGCCGCCTGTGGGCCCGGCCTATTCCCCCTGGGGTTTTGGGGTCGTGAGATCACACTTGGCCGCGGCCAACTGACGATACCTCACGCGCGCTTACCGAGGCGTGGACCACAATGAGCGCACGCCGGCCGACACCACACGCAGGCTGGTCGCAGTCCGCGCAGTTCCGTTCTGTGGCCCGCGTGGCCATCCGTGCTTATAACGCCACGCGTCATACGTTGCCGAAGTGCGAGGCGGTCCGGAGAACCGATGGCGGGCTCTGTCAGCAAATCGCGATGGGCAACGGTCGCTGCTATCTTCACGGCGGTCGCACGCCGAAGGGTAAGGACTGGCATAAGCCGCAGCCCGGGGCCACAGCGACGAAGACCCAGCGGAAGCTGAAGGACATCGAGCGGGCCGCAAAGAAGCGGGCCAAGCGCCTCGATGCAATGACGCTCGACGAGCGCAAGCGCTACGAGGATTGGCGGAAGACGCACAGACCCGGCCCGCGAGCCACAGAGCGCGCCAAGCGGGCGCAGGCCAGAGAGGCGCGGGAGCGGCTTGCAGAAATGGACCGGCCGGCGCCCCAGACCGCGGAGGCGCAAGCCCTGGCTGCAGTCATCGAAACCCTTCGGCATCAGGCGCAGCAACTCAAGGCTGCACAAGACACAGCGACCACCAACCTAACCGACGGGATATTCGGCTAATGGCAAAGAGCGAGCGTCAAATCCGAGAGGAGCTTATCCGAGAGCTTCAGACCACAGGCGGCCTCAAGGCCTACCAAACCGCGATGAAGATCTGTGACGATCCCCACGCGACATCAGCGGCCAAGGCCTCGGCAGTGAACTCGCTGCTCCGGGCAGGCGGGTTCTTCGAGAAGCAGGAGACGGCAGACGAAAAGGAGCTTCACGAGCTCTCCGGCCAGGAGCTTGAGGCAAGAGTGGCGAAGCTGCTGCGAGGATCTCAGGGCAGCGCCAGCGGCAAAGATGACCTGTTCGACTAACCCGACCTAAGGCTCTTCACCACAGCTTTCAGCTTGCTCTTCATCCACATCTTACGCGCGAGCTCGTTGCCTCTCTGGTTGATCCATTCTTCATACTCAGGTGCGCCTGGCTCGGGCTTCGGCCCCTGCGGATTGATCGTCCGCTTTCTGCTCGCGATGTAGGCCAGCAAATCGGCCTCATCGATCAGGACCGGCCGTCCAGGGATGTAGGGCAGCTTTCCAGCCTCGCGCATGCGCGCGACGGTGCGGGTCGAGCAGCGTAGGATCTCTGCGACTTCTGGTTCAGTCAGGAGCTTAGGCGCGCCATTCATGGCTGACATTAAGCAGGCACACGTTCAATAAACAATAGATATGGTCCAAAAGGGCCTGAAGTTGATATTTGTATGGCTATGTATGATGTTGTCGTAAGTAAAGACATACAGAGCGCGGCGTAAAAAAGATTAAGTCAGGCTCGTTGACGGCAAATGTGATTTGTGAGTACTTCTTATTAACGGGACGGAAACACTTTCCGCTGCATCTGTCGTCTGCGACTTTCTTCGGGTCCGGGGTCTTTGCATGCATGTCCAAGGCAGTAGGCGCAAGCTGAAAGCCTAAAGATGCAAAGGCCGACGCTGTAGCCGGTGTTTCAGCCCCGGACCAGAAACCGCCGTCTGAAACACGGCGCAATGAAAGCTACAGCAATGACCACAGAACGCTCGCGCATGATGCGCAGCGAGCTCAGCCTGTTTTGGGCGGAGTCTTCGCGTCTCAATATGCTCCGCCGCCAGGGCGACTTATCGCAACAGGAATTGCAAGAGTTTCGCGACGAGGCACAGGCGATTGCCATGCACTCTCGGTGGGGGCGACTCCGCACCGTCGCCGCGGCGCGGCTTGCTGAGACTGCCGCCTTACCTGCTGGACAAAGAGGGGCTGCCTGACGATCGGCCATATGGGCGCCGTTCTGGCGCCCTTTATCTGCCAGTAGGCGAGTTGGACGCTGGTTGTGCTACTGGCGTCTGCTCAGGGCCTGATGCGGCCTGGTGCGGTGCTTCCTCGGCGTCGTGAGAGTCGCTCAAGGATCCGCCTGCGCTTGAGTGCACCTGTTCGTGAGCCGCAGTCTGCGCTCTACGACGCGTCCACGCTTCGAGCACCTCTTCTCTTAGGGGCGGCCGTGGCTTCGGGAGTATTCTCCAGATCGTCATGGTGAAGACCTTGCCCACGGCCAACACGATCGCCATGCCATAGAGAAAGATCACAGGAGAGAAGTTCTCGACCATCGTCACTGTCCTCCTGCGAAAGGGAGCTACTGCCCAGACAGCTTCTTATACAGCCATTCGGCAGACCGGCCGACGATCAGAGGGATGATTGCAAACAGCACAACGACAATGCCGATCGAGATAAGCCAGAGCATCGGTGTATCTCCTAGCCTGCGATCCCAGTCGCGCCAGCCTTGGCACGGTTCACGATCTTGAGGATGGTGGCGCGGCTGCATCCGGTGGCCGCCTGGATCTGCGACCATGACGAGCCTGCCTTGAGCATCGCGGCAATACCATCGTTGCGGGCCTTATCCTCTTTCCGGCCCTTGTAGAGGCCTTCCGCCTTGGCTCGTGCCTGGCCTTGCTCTTGTCGCCGCCGGCGATCTTCGTAGTCCTTACGGGCGACAGCGGCCAGCATGTCGAGCATCATGCCGTTGATGGCGTCGAACATACGGACGGTGAAGTCATCGGCCTTGGCGTTGGCCATCATCCACGAGGTGGGGAGGTCCAATGCCACGACCCGGACACGATGGGCGGCGAGTTCGGCCTTCAGCTTCTCCCAATCGGCCGCAGTGAGGCGCGACAGCCGATCGACCTGCTCGATCAGCAGGATATCGCCTGGGCGTGCATCCGAGAGGAGCCGGAAGAGCTCAGGGCGGGCCAGCTTCGCGCCGCTCTCGTTCTCGACGTAGTAGGACGCAATGTGCAGGTCGTGCTCCGCGGCGAACGCCTCAAGCTGTTGCCTGGCGCGAGTGGCGTCCTGCTCGTTGGTGGAAGCGCGAAGGTAGGCTCGGACGAACATCTCGGATCACCGTCAGTTCACTTAGGATGGTTCATATAATGATGGTTCACTTAAAATAGTCAATCGGTATTTTGCGAACCAGTTCAGAGATGGTTTTGAAAGGGCATGCTCATTTTGAACCAGAT
Organism: Microvirga sp. HBU67558; assembly: GCF_018069605.1. Taxonomy (NCBI): domain Bacteria; kingdom Pseudomonadati; phylum Pseudomonadota; class Alphaproteobacteria; order Hyphomicrobiales; family Methylobacteriaceae; genus Microvirga; species Microvirga sp. HBU67558. Next base: position 3,416 of record NZ_JAGPUP010000468.1, read on the forward strand.
TTCGCGGAGGCCCTATTTATGGAATGAAGCTGCCCTTTGCTTTTTGCAAAGCCTTCTCCACGCTACTGTGGGCCTCCTGGGATAATGGCAGGATTGGGCGCGGCGGCTCAATCCTGGCCAGACCAAGAAGGTCTGCCATCACATACATCACGCGGATGCTGCCAAACGTCCTGAACAACTGCCAAAGCGGCTGAAATGCATCGTTGATACGCATCGCCTCCGAATGATCACCCGCTTGTGCCGCGCGTGTGAGGGCCAATGCCGGAGAAGGCAGAAGGCCCGCAACCACGCTGTACCACGCATCACAGCCAGCCAGCAGGGCGTCGGCTGCGCCCCAATCGCCGCTATAACCAATGGCGAAGCTTTCTGGGGTCATCGCCCGCAGCCGCTCCATCTCACCAGTAAAATCTCCATTCGCAGGAAGCGGCATTTTCACCGCTGTCACGTTCGGGAGCTTCGCCAAACGGGCAATCAGGTCATCGCTGAAGGTGAATTTTGTAGTGCTCGGATTGTTGTAGATGCACAAAGGCAGTCCACCTGCCTCGGCCACCGCCGCAAAGAGTTGAAAGACCTCCTCCTCGGTAAGAGGAGTGTAGGACATAGGGGCCAGCAACAAGCCATCGGCCCCTGCTGTTTTGGCATCGTGGGCAAGCGTTTGGGCCTCGTCGGTTCGAAGCGCGCCCACGCCCACGATAATCGGCGTCTTGCCGCCGACGCATTCCACCGCCACTCGCACGACACGCTGGCGTTCCTCGCGTCTCAGGTAGGCATATCCACCGGTGCTGCCGAGCAAGCCTATAGAGTCTGCCCCTGCCGCCTGGATGTTTTCAAGGAAGCGGCACAGCACGTCAGCTTGCAGATGCCCCGCTGCATCAGTCGGGGTCAAAGGAAAAGCCGACAGGCCGCTGAACAGCTTCGATGCTTTGTGTTTGGTCATCACGTGCGATCCCAAATGCAGGCGCGGTCCTGCAAAATTCAGTAATCAGGTTGAAGGGCGTCCTGCCAGAGCGAGGCCGACGCCAAGCGCGATCATAGCGGCTCCCGAACCTTCCCGCAGGCGGCGGATCAAACCGGGACGTGCCGCCGCACCTGTACGGATGCCACTCGCCGCGAAGGCCACCACGACATCAGCGAGGGTATTGAGAGTAACGGAGACAGAGCCGAGGACAGCAAATTGCAGGGCCACGCTGCCAGCGGCAGGGTCCACGAACTGTGGCACGAAGGCCAGGAAGAAGGCCGCTGTCTTCGGGTTCAACGCCTCGACCAGCACCCCTTCACGAAACGCCCGGCGTGCGCCAACGGGCGGTGCCGCAGTCCCGCCCGCCAAGGCCACCAACGCATCCCGGCGGGCGGCGTGAAAGGTTCGCAGACCAATCCAAACTAGGTAAGCAGCGCCCAGCAACTTCAGGGCAGTAAACAACTCTGCGCTCGTTAGTACGATGGCGGATATACCTAAGCTGCCCGCGAGTACGTGGACCATGCCGCCCAATCCGGTGCCGAAGCTGGAGGCCACCCCTTCCGCACGACCACCGGAGAGAGTGCGGGCAGCGACGTAGAAGATGCCTGGACCGGGCGTGATGGCGAGTACAAAGGCTGCGGCGGAGAACAAGGCGAGTTGGGTGATGTCTGGCATAGGGCTTCCTGGCGTGTCAGAGGCTCAGGCTCGGCATGAAGCCCGTAACGGCAGGGAGGACATGCCGAATCCCGATAGAGGGTGGACATGAGCTAGTCCAAGCGCCAGGATTAGAACACTTAAATTTTGTCAGCCAGCATTAGACTCTCTAATCCATGCTTGATTATGCCCAACTCGCCACTCTCGCTGCTGTCATCCGAACCGGCAGCTTTGAGCGGGCGGCGCAGCACCTCAACGTCACGCCCTCGGCCATCTCCCAAAGGATCAAGCTGCTGGAGGAGCGGCTTGGGGTTGTGCTTGTGGTCCGAGGCCAGCCCTGCACGGCAACAGAGGTCGGCCAGCGCCTGTGCCAGCACGTGGAGCAGGTTGCGCTGCTCGAAGGCTCTTTGCGCGGGAGCCTTCCGGGCCTTCAGGCCGAGAGCCGACCTGTGACCCTGCGGATTGCCGTTAATGCCGATAGTCTCGCGACTTGGTTCATCTCAGCCATGGCGAAGACGGACGGATACCTGTTCGACTTGGTACTGGATGATGAGGACCACAGTGCGGACTGGCTGCGGCGCGGCGAGGTCGTGGCTGGCGTGACGGGGCACAGCACCCCGATCCAGGGCTGCGACTGCCATCCTCTGGGAGCCCTGCGCTATGTTGCGACTGCAAACCCAGAGTATTGCGCCCGGTGGTTTGCCGACGGCTTCAGCGAACTTGCGGCTGCCCGCGCTCCGTGCCTGATCTTCAATCAAAAGGATCGGCTTCAAGCCGAATGGTTACGTCAGGTGCTTGGAGTCGATGTTCATCCCCCACTGCACTGGCTCCCCTCGTCCCAAGCCTTTGTGGATGCGGCCTTGGCTGGGATCGGCTGGGGCATGAACCCGGAGCCGCTTGTGATCGACCACCTTCGCGCCGGTAGGCTGGTTGCGCTCCAGCCTGACCAGCCGTTGGATGTCCCGTTGTTCTGGCAGCAGAGCCGCATCGTGAGCACCGTGCTCTGCCATGTGACCCAGGCTGTCGTGCACGAGGCCAAGAGAATGCTGGTGCCGGGCTGATCCAGGCGCGACGGGAGGCTTCGTCGATCATCTAAAGCGCAGCGTACCTACCCCTCCGCAGCGATCCTGTCGATCAGGTCACATAACCTGATGTCAGCCCCATATTCCGCCGCGAGCCGCGCCAGCCGATATTTTCCCCTAAGGGGAGAGCAGAGCGGGCAGTCGACACAGACGATAACTCACGTTCTCAGGATGTCGAGATTGACGCTTTTTCTCCCCGCCCCCTGAACAGGACGATCCCATCTCCAAGCTGAACAAGCGCGAGTGGCTAGTCCCCACGATAAACTCTCGATCTCCGATTTTCGTGGGGATCGAACCTGCTATCTATTTGAAGTGTCGAATTTATTGAGAAGAAGTGGTGCCCAGGGGCGGAATCCATGGCTGACACAGCTATGAGTCGCCTGCCCAGATTACCTACTCCCGCTATGGGAAGGCTGAATTATTGATCTGGAGCTCGCAAAACCAGCCTGAGCGTTACTCCGCAGCTCCCTATAGCAGGGCCCGAGAGAGCTATAGTCGGAACGTCGCGCGCCGAAACTGTTGTTCGTGCTTACCATGTGATTACTGAAAGCTGTGCGTGCGACCTGCCGGCGGGCCACATGGGATCTAAGCCTCTGGGATATATGGTGAGCGCGCTGGGACCCGAACCCAGGACCCTCTGATTAAAAGTCCGAGGGTCTCGCTGAGGCTGGGGGACGGATGCTCAAATGCGACCCAGGAGCCTACGGAGTCTCTTCAAGCACCTTTCGGACCGCAGCCCGCGGCAGGCCAAAGTGCTTCGCAACTTGTGCCGGCGCCACCCCTGCCAGAAGGGCAGCCCGCACTGCCTTGCGTTGCCCCTCCTGTAATGTGGATGAGGTCTTGCCAGGGCGCGTGGACTTGCGCCGTTGTTTTGATGGGTGCGAATTGTAGCGCTCAAGGAATACGCTGGCATTTCTGACCGCCACCTCCAATTCCGGCCGGCTCCCCCTGCCCTTCTCCATCCGGCGCTGCACCTCCTCCAGAAGCTGGACGAGTTGCTGGGCCAGCTGAGCATCCGACAAGCTGGCCAGCGCCAGCGGCTTGGCCGGAGCAGCAGCCGGTTCGGACCGAGGTGTTGGTACGGTGAGTGTGACCTCGAACAGATCGAGGGTGCGAGGCGAAGATCCCTTGTGCGACATGGACTTTATATGGGCATTCCGCCGCTCTGATCCAAGCTTGGAGGGAGCTCGTCACACCGTGCTCAGAGGCATCCAAGCCCCCCTGCTTCCCGTGGGTTGGAAGGTCATTTCCACCACTTCACGAACCCGTCCGGGGTCAGTTCTATCTCGGGCTTCGGGACTGTCCGCGGCCCCTTGCCTTTCCCGGCCTTGGGATCTCGGGTTCGTCCGGACGCCTTTCGGATCGGGGAATCGTCGAGAGGCCGAGTTTGCGCGATCGGCTCAGCAGAATGGGGCGCCTTTCGGGCCTTGCTGGTTTTACGGCTCTGCCCTGACGGCGGTGCGGCATGCGTGTTGGCTGTTGGAGCAGCGGGTGCCGGATGGGGTCGAACAACTGCCATGTGTCCCACTGCCTTTGTGCCGGTCCGCTTCTGGCCAGTTCGGGCCCCCGGCTCGGGTGCGGCTGGCGTAGCACCAAGACTTGGGATTGCGTCTCCGGCCTCCGCCAGGTCTAAGCCAAACAAGGCCGAGATATCGTCCGTCTCCAGGATCTTCCCAGGATCGGGCGGCCGATTGGAGAGTGGCAGCGCCGTCTCAAGGTTGGCCACCAGATCCTTCTCGTCGACTGCACGCAATTGGAACAGAAGCTCAGGAGCCTCATCGAGCCGGGCCCCGACGCCATACAGCACCGCGGCGACGTGCTTGCACATCAAGGCTCCGTCCGGGCAGGTGCACGAGAACCGGATGTCCGACGGCCTGGGGAACAGGCCTCGGTCCTGGCGGCAGAGCCGCTCCATCACGCCCGTGGAGAACCGGCCTTGCAGCAGCTCGACCAGGGAGTCGATGCCGCCGGCACAATCCGTGCAGATCGACCGCCACAGCGTCGGCGCCAACGCCGTGATGCTAACCGTAACCCTGTAGATTGACGATCCACTGACCAGCGCCTTGATCTCCAGCGCAGAGATCTGAAGGTCGATCACCGCACCGTTACGAACATAGCTGCGGCCGCGCGGCAGGCGATTGTCGAAATCCTGATAACTCTCCAGGTTGTCGCACCACGCCTTGCCCCAGAAGGTCCGGGCGATGGTGCGTCCCTCCAGGACGACAGGAGCGACCGGGTGCCCTTTCTTGCGCAGCTTTTCCACCTCGCGCGCGGCTTGCTTCCGGCGCTCCGCAACCGGAACGTAGGAGGGCCATGCTCCATCGAACCAAGGGGCCATCCGCCCTACTCCGCCATGACCGACCTCAGATCAAGAGCCACCATCCGCAGCAGATCCTCATCCTTCATCTCGGTCAGATTGATCTCGTCGCCACCAGCCAACAGATCGTCCGACAGCCCCTTCTTCGCCTCGATGAGGGCATCGATCTTTTCCTCCACTGTACCCTGGCAGACGAATTTGTGGACCAGGACGTTGTTCTTCTGGCCGATCCGGAAGGCGCGGTCGGTGGCCTGGTTCTCCACCGCCGGGTTCCACCACCGGTCGAAGTGGACCACGTGAGACGCCGCGGTCAGCGTCAGCCCTGAGCCTCCTGCCTTTAGGGACAGAACGAAGAACGGCACGGTCTCGTCCTCCTGGAAGGTCTGAACCAGTGCCCGACGGTTCTTGACCGGGGTGTCGCCATGCAGAACCAACCCACTCTGGCCGAAGATCCCACTCAAGTACGCGGCCAGCGGCGCCGTCATCTCGCGGAACTGGGTGAAGACCAGCATCTTCTCCTGGCGGGCAGCGACCACCTCGGCAATCTCGCGCAGGCGGGCCCACTTGCCGCTGTCCGCCTCGGCCCACTTGCCATCGTTCAGCCACTGCGAGGGATGATTGCAGATCTGCTTCAGCCGCATCAGCGTCGCCAGCACGATGCCCTTGCGCCGGATCCCGTCGGCATCCTGCAAGGCGTTGGTCAGATCCGTCACCGTCTCGGCATAGAGCGCAGCTTGCTTGCGGCTTAACGGGCACAGCGCCTTGACCTCCGCCTTGTCCGGCAGGTCGGCAATGATGGTTCTGTCAGTCTTCATCCGGCGCAGGATGTAGGGCCGGACCAGATCACGCAGCGGGCCGTACGGGTTGTGCGGCCGCTCGGCCAGGGCCTTGGTGGTGCGGCCGAACTCCTTCGCGCTCCCCAACAGGCCGGGGTTGATGAAGTCGAAGATCGACCACAGGTCGCCGAGGTGGTTTTCCACCGGCGTTCCGGTCAGCGCGATGCGGGCTCCCGCCTGCAGGGCCTTGGCCGCCCGGGTCTGCTTGGCATTGGGGTTCTTGATCGCCTGCGCCTCGTCCAGCACCACGAAGCGCCAGGACGTTTCGCCCAGCACCGGCAGGCGCAGCAGCGAGCCATAGCTCGTGATCACCAGATCCAGGCCCGACAATACCTCCCCCGTCATCTGATTGAGGTCTTCGGCCGATACCGCCGAGGGATGCACGATCTTCGCGTTCAGCCCAGGGGCGAAGCGCTCGATCTCCGCCGCCCAGTTGGCCAGCAGCGATGCCGGCGCCACCAACAGGCTCGGCTTGCGCGCGGCTCCCTTCCGCTTCTGGATCAGCAGCAGCGCCAAAACCTGGATGGTCTTGCCCAGACCCATGTCATCGGCCAGACAGGCACCCAGGCCAAGTCCGCTCAGGAGGTGAAGCCATTCGACACCGGCCTTCTGGTACGGGCGCAAGCGTCCCTTCAGGGCCGGGCCAGGATCAACCCCGGCACCGTCGGGGTTGCGCAGCGCCTTCAGCGTCTGGGTCAGCCACGTTCCGGCCGTGACGTGAGACCAGTCGGCAACCGCGGCGGGCTCGTCGTCCCCGGTGGCCTCAGTGCCGGCCAGCAGGCGCATGGCCTCGGCAAAGGTGAGCCCCTCCTGCTCGGCGAGATCCTGCACCTCCTTGAAGCGGCGCATCGCGCGTTCCAGACGCGGACGATCGACTTCCACCCATTGGCCCCGCAGCAGCGCCAGCGTCTCGGTCCCGGCGAGCAAGGCGGCCATTTCCTTAGCCGTGAGCGGCTCACCCTCCAGGGTCACGTCCATGTGGAAGTCGAGCAGGGCGTCAAGCCCTGTCCCGGAGGGCGGACGGGCGCCAACTGTGGCGGTGACCTGCGGGCGTGACGGGCGGCCCGCGCGCCACTGAGCCGGCAGGCGCACGATCACACCGGCGCTTTCCAGGTCGGGCACGCTGTTCAGGAGCCGTGCGGCCTCGGCGGGACTCCAGCGGAGAGGATGAAAGATCTCGCCGGCATCGACCATGGCCTTGAGCCAACTGACGCGCTCCGCCGCCCGCTGCACCGGCATCAAGAGCGACAGCAGCCTGTCTCGATTGGCGGCGCCGGCGTATTCGTGCAACGCCTGGCCGAGCGGCACATGCTGGGCCCTCGCCTGGGACGACAGACGCGTGGTGTAGGTGGCCAGGAAGGCAAAGGGCCATTCCGGGTCGCGGCGGTTCTCCGCCAGATTGAAGTGGACACGGCCGATCAGATTCCAGGCCGGGTTCAGCGTTTTGAGAAAACCTTGCAGTTCAGTCCCGGATGCTGTGAACAGCCCGGCGAATGCGGTGGACAGATCGTCCCACAGCCCACGCAGGATGTTGACGGTCAGGTATTCCGCCCCCGGCATCATCGGGGCGGTCAGCACGAGTGTGGCGAGTTCGTTCTCGGCCAGCGGGGCAACGGCGGACGGCGTCTCTCCGCCCCCACCCGCGCCATGAAGACAGACTGCCTCAACATAGCGTGCGGCGAAATCGCGCCACCAGATGAAGGCGGGGGGCAAGGACTGACCGATTTCTCCCGCTCCGAGTTGCAATAGCCCATATCCGGTGCCACGGCCAAACGCCTCGGCCAGCCGTGCCGCGACTTTGTCATCCAGGGTGGGCGCGTCGACTGCCTCCTCCAGCCAGAGGTGCCCGCGCGGGGTGAGACGCAACTGCACCCGGGGCATTGTGGCTGAAGGCGCTTCCAAGTGTTTCAATCCGCACTATCCGTTTTACAGAGCCGCAAGACCCACTGAACATGGCTGAGAGCCGTCACGAGGAGCACGCGAATTTGTCGGGCGGAATGGCGCCGATCCGGCCCGGATCGCTGCCATTCCGCCAGATCGGCACCAATGAAAGGGGCATAGCACCATAGCTCACAGGGATGCTGCACAGATTCCGATACTCGTCACACGAGGCGTCATGCTGTCGCGACATGGTCGTCCTGTCCCTGGGCCGATACCTCGGAGGCACATCGCAGGATGCCGCGCCGCCGATCATACAGGTGCATGATGCTAGCTGGTGCCAGCGCGTCCGGCCAGAACGTAAAGCCGGCGTGCTGCTGCAGGAACGGTTCCCGCCCGCAGCCCGGGACCAGGCATTCCCGCTTGCCCTTCGGACACCGCGAGAAGGGGCAGAGCCGGCCTTGATAGGCGTCCGCCTCTCCTTGTAGAATGAAGATCTCGACCTGATGGTGAGCCACCCCGATCTGCTTTTCCTTGAACAGCTGGTGGAGGGCCATGCTGCGGGCCCGGTTGAGCGTCTGGAGCCGGTCCAGGCGATCGAGCCATACTGCTAAGTCGACATCCTTGCATTCGTGCCAGACTGGAACGTCCCAGTCTCGGAACGGCTGAAAGCGCGGCACCTCCCGCCACAGCGGCCGGGCGATCGAGCCGATCAACGCCACCGCCGCGACCTCTGGAACCCCGGAGAGTGCTGCAGTCACGGCATCAGCGGCCAGGCGAAACTGTGCCTGGCGGATCAGCATCTGGCGGTCCTGTGCGGCGATCTCCCGGCGTGTGGGTCGTCTCATCGTCAAACCCGTTCCAAGCGAGCGCCAAAAAGGAGAATGGAGATCAATCCCAGCCAGGTCAAAGATCGAAGTCCTCTGGACACACCAAGGTAAGCGGAGCAGATTTGGGGCGCAAGCTTGAACCGTTGTGCAGAGAAGGTTCGCTACGGAGCGACGCCCGCCCGCGCCATTCCGCTCAACCTGCTTTCCGCTTGGCTAAAATCAACGCCAGGGGATTGGGCCTCGCCTCACCGACCCGATGGAGCGTGTTTCGGTCCTGATGAGCAAAAGGTGTGTCCCGGCCATGCACCAGCAGTTCGGTATCGGTCACATAGCTCCAGCTCCCGTCCGGATGGAAGGTAATCGTGATCTTGTAGGTGTCCGTGCGGAACGCCCGCTCCAGAAAGGTTGTCGAGCAGATGCCGTATCCGGTCTGCCCGCGGGTCGCCGTCACGACGATCTCGTCGGAATCGGGTGTCGTCTGGCCAGCCGCGATGGCGACTTGCCCGCGGGGAATGGCGATGGTCTGCATGACGAGGCCGGTCGCCGGCTCCCAGAGCCAATAGCCGACCTGATCATGGAAGGTGATGTCCTCCTCCTCGGTCGTGATGTGGATGTGGTAGCGCAGGCCGTAGAGCAGCTGCGGCCCGTTGGTCTGCGGATCGATCGCCTGGAAGTCGATGGTCTCGATGAACACGCGCCGCTCCGGACCGTCCGCCTTCGGGTTGAGGTCGACCCCCTTGCGTGCGCGCCAGCGCCCAGCCAGCCGCCGCAGAGGACCCAGATTGTTGAGCGTTTCCGGGTCGACGTCGCTGGGTTCGGTGAAAACGTCTGTGAGGGCAGTCATAGGTGAAGGCGTCATGACGGAACCTTTCTGTTTACAGCGGCCAGCGCAAGAACTGTTCCCATTGACACGCTAAGGTAGAACGAATGAGGAACTTGCACTTATTAGTAAGCGTGGTGTGATGGCCGCTGGCTGGGACAGGATAGTGTCCGTCAATGGCCAAGTGGACACTAAGACCGTGGCGTCCAATTCCATGGAAGCAGTTCATCGATCCTGTTGACTGGATGATCAGCGATGCGCTCGATGACGTCGGCGAGATAGGCTTGCGGGTTGATGCCGTTCATTTTGCAGGTTTCGACGATGGTGTAGATGACCGCTGCGCGATCGCCTCCGGCATCGGACCCGCTGAAGAGATAGTTCTTCCGGCCCAGGGCCAAAGGTCTGATGGCCCGCTCAGCGGCATTGTTGCTCATCTCAAGTCGCCCGTCCGTGGTGTAAACCGTGAGAGCCTTCCAGCGGGATGTCATATAGCGGATCGCCTTGGCCAACTCGCTTTTGCCGCTGATGCGGGCGAGCGTCGTGTCGAGATGGCGCTTCAGGATCTCCAGAAGAGGAACAGACCTGGTCAGGCGCACAGCCAGCCGCGTTTCTGGATCCAAGCCGTTGATCCCAGCTTCAACCGCAAACAGCTCGGAGATCAGGTCCAATGCCCGTTCTGCCGAAGGCGAGCGATTGCGGAGGAACTCGTTGTACAGATCGCGGCGGGCGTGGGACCAACAGGCTACCTGGATCAGGCGCGTCTCGCCGGTGAGTGGATGGCCAGCATAGAGCTTGTCGAAGCCGGCATAGGCATCGGCATGCAAGAAGCCACGGCAAGGCGACAGCAGGTGCTGGGCCCGCTCCCCTTTGCGATCCGCAGAATAGGCATAGAACGCCGCGGGCGGCACGGCCGATCCCCATGGACGTTCATCGCGCACAACCGTCCAAAGCCTGCCGATCTTGGTCTTGCCGCGGCCAGGATCGAGGACCGGAACAGGAGTGTCGTCAGCATGCACCGTTTCGCCGGCACGGGCATGGGTTCCGATCCTGTCACTCAAGACCTGAAGCAGCGCTGCCATCGCCCCGACCCAGCCGGCCAGCGTCGAGCGATCGAGATCGACGCCTTCGCGCGCATAGATGTCACTCTGACGATGCAGGGGAAGATGATCGCAATACTTGGAGACCAGGACATGGGCGAGAAGGCTGGGACCAGGTCGACCGCGCTCGATCGGCAGCGATGGCATCGGCGCCTGAACAATCGTCTCGCAGGTGCGGCAGCTCAACTTCGGACGAAGGTGGACGACCCGCTTGAAGTGCGACGGCACATATTCCAGCACCTCACGTTCATCCGTGCCGATCGTGCTGAAGACGCTTCCGCCGCAATTCGGGCAGGTGCAATCCGGCTTGTGCACGATTGTCTCACACGGCAGATGAGCCGGTAGGGGCTTGCGGCCCAGAGACGACTTTGCCGTCGCGCCAGCCGATGGTGAGGATGCAATGGGCCGCGCTGCCGTCCTCTCGATGTCAGCATGAGCCTCGCACTCTTCTAGATCGGCAATCGCCAGTTCCAATTGCTCGATGAGATGGTCGAGTTTCTCCGAGGAGCGGCCGAAGCGGGCGCGCTTCAGGCTCGCGAGCTGCGCCTTCAGCTTCTCGATATAGAGGTTCTTGGCATAAAGCTCCGCCTGCAACTGCGCGGTCAAGGCGCGCAACGCCTCCAGTTCGGCCAGCACATCGGGAGCAGCAAGAGACATATGTTTCTCTAGCACAAGTGACCCGGTACAGCTACGTTTTTAGATGCAGAAACAGTATGTTATCAGGCCATCGTCGGTTTTGGCGGACGCTCGGGCATCAGCGTGCGCCGCCAATCCATGCCTTCAACGAGAAGAGCAAGTTGTGCCGCCGACATTTGCAGCACGCCATCGACAAGCGACGGCCAGACGAACTTGCCATGTTCCAGTCTCTTGGCAAAAAGGCACAGCCCGGTTCCATCCCAGTACAGAGCTTTCAAATAGTCGCCTCGCTTCCCGCGGAAGAGGAACAGATGGCCGGAATAGGGATCGGCGTTCATCCTGTTGACGACCTCCGCCGACAGACCGTCGAACCCACGGCGCATGTCGACCGGCTGGCAGGCCAGATACACCTTCGTTCCCGCAGCGATCTGGATCATGACTTCGCCCCGAGGGCCGAAAGAACCCGCCGCAGCGCCCGCTCGTTGACAAAGGCGTCAACCCGAACACGCGCACCGTTTGGCAGGTCAATCTCAATCACGCCAGGCCGCGCCTCCAGCATCGGCGTTCGGGTCGGCCTCTCGGCTTTTGGTTGTGCCGAACTCTCCACCGGATTGGCGTCCGGCGGGCGAAGAGCCGGCATTGTGATCGCGGGCCCTTCGTCGTCGCACGTCCCGAAGACCCCAATCGGGATGAACTCATTGTGCGATGAAGCTTCCGGGAGCAGCACCAGAGAAGCTGGACGGGGACCCAGCTTGCCTGCTTCGGCAGACCGGATCCAACCGAAAAGCTGATTGTTGTTGACGCCGCGTCGACGAGCCACCTCCGCGACAGCGTTTCCGGGGAGCCTGGCCTCCTCGACAAGCCGCCACTTCTCCTGCGTTGTCCAACTGCGTCGACGGCGAGGCTCCATCTCTGACATACATGCCGCCTAAGTGTCCGCTTCAATCTTCGTGGACACTTATCTCATCCTGATCGCTGCTTCGGTAGGCGGCCATGACGCCACGCTTACGAATGACCCGCCCAACGGCGTTCGTTATGCCCTTTCAAGTTGCTGCAACAGATGGGGTATTCGGCTTTGCGCCACACCCCGCCGGACTGTCACGAGGTGCTGCGCTTCAGGCTGATGGTACAACGTGGTCTGGGTAGGACCAGCCACAAGCATCAGTGGGAGAAGCGCAGCATGAAGCATTATGCCGGCCTCGATGTCTCGGTCAAAGAGACTTCTTTGTGCATTCTGGACGAGACGGGCAAGGTCTGCCGTGAACTGAAGGTGACCAGCCATCCAGACGACTTGGTTCAGGTGCTCCGGGATCCAGCCTGGCGGCTCGAGCGGGTCGGGCTCGAGGCCGGTCCGCTGTCGCAGTGGCTCTACAGCGGGCTGGCCGCGGCGGGATTGCCGGTCATCTGCATCGAGACACGCCACACCAAGGCGTTCCTGAAGGCGCAGGTGAACAAGACCGACCGCAACGATGCTCGCGGCATTGCTCAGATGATGCGCGTCAACCTGTTCCGATCCGTCCATGTGAAGACGCTGGCGAGCCAGCACCGGCGCGCCCTGCTGACCGCACGCAAGTTGTTGCAGGAGAAAGCCATTGCCATTGAGAACGACATCCGCGGTCTGCTGCGCAACTTTGGGCTCAAGGTCGGGGTCATTGGCAAGGTCAGGTTCGAGGACCGGATCCGCGAGCTCGTGGCCGACCTGCCGGAACTGGCTGAGATCATGGCTTGCCTGCTCGAAGCCCGTCAGAGCTTGCGGGAGCGCTTTGCCACTCTTCACCGCAAAGTGTCGGCGACCGTCCGGGATGATGACGTCTGCCGGCGCCTGATGACCATTCCCGGTGTTGGCCCCGTGGTGTCGCTCGCCTTTCGCGCCACGATCGACATTCCGGCACGGTTCAAGAATTCCAAGGCCGTCGGCCCCGCTCTGGGGCTCACGCCGGTTCTCAATCAGTCCGGCGAGAGCAATCGGATCGGACGTGTCTCTCTGTGCGGAGACGCCATGATGCGAGCTCTGCTTTATGAGGCGGCCCAGGTGCTGCTGACCCGGGTGCAGAAATGGTCCTGGCTGAAGGCCTGGGCCGTGAATGTGGCCCGACGGCGCGGCCTGCAAAAAGCCATTGTGGCTCTGGCGCGCCGGTTGGCCGTCATCATGCACCGCCTCTGGAGCGATGGCACTGAGTTCCGCTGGACGAAGGAGAGTGTCTTGGCAGCCGCCTGATCACTCACCGCAACAACCTATCACGAGAACAGGAGGATCGACGAGTTCCGCCAGCCGGTGGAGAGACGTCCCTCGCGGGACGATGGATGAGGTGAGTTCGCGTGGGCACTTGTCTCGGTCGCGCCTGGCGCGATCAGAACGCGCAACAGATTGGGCCACCTCATTCTTCTGATCCCATACTGGGAGAGCCCGAGAGCTGATCCCGAAGAGAAGCAAGACCCGCGAGTGACATCAGACATCGGAGCGGTAAAACAGCCTAAAAGCGCTTGACCTCAAACCGCCGAATAGAGAAGTGCCCGCCGTGAGGCTTCAAGAGTGACCGTAATCCAGTTCGGCAGACGTCAGCCAGAGCCTCCACCCTCCCGCAATAGAGTTTCACCCCACAAGCAACAGCCGCAGTATAAGGCTCCCCCACGCCGCAATCGAAGGAAGCGTTTGCGTTCCTTTGTTACAATGATGGTCGGAGGTTTCGTTGTGGCAGGCTTCGTCGGCCTTGAGGTCGGGCCGCCGCTTGTCGGTTGCAGCGTAAAGGCCAACATCAGCTTCAACTCCGGCGAGAAGATCTATCACGTGCCCGGACAGAAATATTACTGGCAGACGAGAATCAACTGGCTCAAGGGCGAACGATGGTTCTGCTCTGAGATTGCAGCCCGTCAGGCGGGGTGGCGTAAGTCAGGGGTCTGACGTCCCTCCCCGCTTCTCTTCCTGATCTAGCACGAGAGTGATATTGATCCCGCCAGCAGTGGGGGAACGATGCAAGACAACCGAGTGCCTTGCTATTCAGTCAAGGTCGAGATCCCGACTGAGCTCGGCCACCCAGCCGTTTCCTACTTTCTGGTTCGGGTCGACTCTCAGGCGGCGGCAATCCAAGCCGTTGAGGAGATATTGCCGGGCACCTGGGGGGCCGTCGAAGCCACTCTGACTGCTATTCGGAAAGAGACGGTTGAGGCGCTCGATCTGCGGCGCGGCATACCCCGTCAGATTTGAGCCCCCCTGCTCCTGCCTCTCTTCCAGAGGAGGAAGGTAGAGCTTGACAGGAACCTAAGAAATCGGCTACCGCAATATATAGATGCCGAAGTTTTGAGAGCATCGATTCGCCCCGCCACGTGCGGGGTTTGTAGTATCTAGACCCTAAACTATCGTTTCAGCAAAGCCGCTCCACCTCGGGGCGGCTTTTTTCATTTCAGGATGACAAATGAAGCCGTCCAAGCACGTTGATTTCCTGAACGCCCTTGCTCGCCTGATCAACAGTGCAGCAAACCTTATTCGGGCACTCCATCAGTCGGGGCTCCTCAATTACGAAAGCCTCTCGTCATTTTTCGACAGCATCAACTTCTGATGCCCTACTCCCGCGATGCTTCCGTTTCTGTGGACTGCGGGGATAAGACGCCCTCACCTATAGCTTGGTCCTCTCCGAGCTCACCGGCCAACCCGTCAGCACCTGGTCCGAGGAATGCCGGATTGAGATTGAGGCTAATTATCCTACGCTAGAGCATCGGACGGAAAAGTGGATCCGGTTTTCCGTTCTGACCGATGCTCTCATTCAAGAAGAATGCATCGGATGGATCCCAAAAGTGCAAGTCCACTTTTGGGTCCGATGCTTTAGTGACCTAACTATACCCATAAGGGTTAGTCCCTAAGGGGTATCACATGGTTATCTTGGTTATATCGAGCGCATTCATCGGTGGAGCGATTACCATCGCTCTCCTTTGGCCGTATGGGATAGATTTAGCCTTGTTCGCAGCTCCGTTTGGCGGGAGCCTCCTCACACTTGCGGTTGCTCTTCTAGTGCTCGCCTGGGACGCTATGAAGCGTCGGCGCTCGCAGGACAATCAGACTTTTCATATGAAAGAGCCCCGCCAGCCCTGAGGCCAGCAGGGCGATCTGACAACCAAGGGATGCGCCGCATCTCCTGGGAGGGCACGACATAGAGTCGGTAAGCTTGGCGGCAAGGGTCGCCGATGCGACCCTCCGAAAGCGTGACACCTTGTATCGGAACCATCCTCTAGCTTGGCTGTTCCCCATACCCCGATCTAGGTTTGCCCCATAGTATCGGTAACTCAGCGCTCTCCTTCGGGGGGGCGCATTCTTTTTTCGCTAAGCGCCGGCCGACCGCATCGTTCATGCATAATCAAGGCACCATGGATCCAACTCTTATCGAACGGAGTAGCTCGTCGGGGCTAAGGAGGAGTATTCCTAAATAGGATATACTGCCTCGTGAACATAGGAGACTTGCATGACCCGAGAGCAAGTCGAGCACGTCGCGCGAGCGTTCTACGAGGTGGAATTCTCGCTCCCATGGAATGAGGCCGGAGAAGCGACCCAAAACCGCTTCAGAGGTCTCGCTCGCACGGCAATTGCCAGACTGGACCAGCAGATCGTGCAGTATCGCCGGTCAGTCGCCCAGCCAGCCGCATGACGTGCTACCGCACCATGTGTCGCGCTTTCACGGCTCGTCCCTTGTCGCAGGTTTACCTTATAGCGAGGATAAGAGTGTATCGGTCCTGGCCTGCCCCATGTGGGTGATCCGGATGTGATGTTAATTCAGCGTTGGTCTGGGCGCCAGCTTGGAAGCCGGTAGCAAGATCTCTGGTGCGGGCGGCCGGTAGCCCGAGGATGAGTGCGGGCGCACCGTGTTGTAATGCCGGCGCCAATTTTCGATCACCACCTTTGCCTCCTCCAAGGTGTAGAAGATCTCTCCTTTCAGCAGTTCATCGCGGAGCTTGGAGTTGAAGCTCTCGCAATAGCCGTTCTCCCACGGGCTGCCCGGCTCGATGTAGGCTGTCTTGGCGCCCACAGCCGTGATCCACTCGCGCACGGCTTTAGCGACGAATTCGCTGCCGTTGTCGGAACGAATATGGCCTGGAACACCGCGCAGGATGAACAGGTCCGAGAGCACGTCGATCACATCGACGGCTTTCAGCTTCCGGTTCACCCCGATGGTCCGGCACTCGCGCGTGAATTCGTCGATGATGTTGAGCATGCGGAACTTGCGCCCGTCATGGGTGCGATCCTCAACAAAGTCATACGACCAGACATGATTAGGATACTCGGGCCGCAAGCGGATGCAGGATCCGTCGTTGAGCCAGAGCCGTCCTTTCTTCGGTTGCTTTTGCGGCACTTCGAGCCCCTCCCGCCGCCAGATCCGCTCGACCCGCTTCTTGTTCACGAGCCAGCCGGCGTCCCGCAGCAGAGCCGCGATCCGACGGCAGCCGTAACGGCCGTGCTGGGTGGCCAGTGCGATGATGTCGGCCTTCAAAGCCGCCTCATCCTCGGGCTGATTGGGACCCTTGCACTGGGTGGAGCGGTGCTGTCCCAGAACCCGGCAGGCCAGACGCTCTGAGACGCCAAACTTGCTCGTCACGTGATCCACACAGGCGTGCCGGCGGGCGGGGCTTAGCTCGCACGATCTTCAAGCTAACTCCGCCTATCTCAGCCGCTTGGGTGCGCGAGCCGTCCTCGTAGATCACCGCCAGGGCCAGCAAACGGCGGGTCTGCGGGGCATTCTTGGCTCCGGCGGGCCAGTTGGCGCAGGCGGACCGCATTGTAACTAGTCGGCCCTAAATAACCCTGTACCGCCCGCAGTTTTTGAGACACCGGATTGAAGCCTACGCGGCGAGGGCCGCGGATGGA
>NZ_JAGPUP010000469.1:0-20591 GCF_018069605.1 Microvirga sp. HBU67558
TTGGGCTGACATGATGGCTATGTCGGCGCCAGCTGCGCCGACTTCGCGCCAAGTTGACAGTACCGGGCAGGAATAGACTTGCATGAGGGCGGGCAATGCTCCCGCGGTGGTAGGAGCTTAAGCCAGGGCACCGTTGCATTAAACTCGGCCTTATAGGGAGGAGCGGTTCATCAAGGATCCGCTCCCGTGTCTCTGTTCAAGCGCCGTCGCTTTCCAGCTGAGATCATCCTGCTGTGCGTGCGCTGGTACTGCAAATACGGCATCAGCTACCGTGATCTGGCTGAGATGATGTCCGAGCGCGGCATCAGCGTCAATCCAAGCACGATCTTTCGATGGGTCCAACGCTATGCCCCGGAAATTGAGAAGCGGGTGCGTCTCTACCAGGGACATCGTTCAGGCTCCTAGAGAGTGGACGAGACCTATGTGCGGGTTGGCGGACGCTGGAGGTACCTGCTTCGCGCGGTCGACAAGCACGGTCGGTTGATCGCTTTCATGCTGTCCGATCGTCGGAATACCAACGCCGCTTATCGGCTCCTGCGTAAGCCCATCAAGGCGATGAGCACCTATCCGCCGTCCTCGATCCCGACCGACAAACTGGCGTCGTATCCCAAGGCCCTCCTGCGCCTGCAGAACGAAGGACTTCTACCGAACGATGTGGTACACCGCACCTCGAAATATTTGAATAACATCCTTGAGGCGGATCATGGCGCGCTCAAATGCAACAGTTCCCGGCCACGTGGGTTGCATAAAGCGGTCCCGCTCAGATGTCGCGCACGTACGCCCCCCTTCCCATTGTGGCAGCGACAAGCCGATCAAAGCGACGGTTCAATCTGAGTTCTGTAACTGGGCTTCGTGGTAGTCCATCCTGGAAAGCCGTCCAGGTCTGGCCACCGTCCACTGTTCGAAAAACCCCGACGTCATTGCCCGCGTAGGCCACCTCGGAGTCAAAGTCCGAAACGGCAACTGCGCTAGTCGGTACATCTGGAAGGATGGTTGGAGCGATCTGTCCGCTCGCATCGAGCCATGTCGTTCCGGCATCTATAGAGCGGAAAAGATGACTAATACCGAGAGGGTTCAGAATCATGTTGGGCCGATTAGTAAAATTTACGCCAGATCCACCGAAGACAACCCAGACATCATCCGGTTCGTGCGGGTTCACTGCGAGTGATTGAATCTGCGCATTGGGGAACAACATATCCGCGGACGTCCCTGCGAGATCAATCCGCGACCAGTCGGCAGCCGTACTGCCACCGTTTACGCCCCGATACAGTGCGCCGTTTTCGGTGCCTAGATAAAGAATAGTTGGATCACTCGGCGCAAACTCGAGTGCAGTGATTGTACCGAAAGCGCTGAAAGGGTTTCCACTCCCGTCGTTGACGCGCTGCCAATTTTGACCGCCGTCGGTCGAACGGAAGAGCTCCGTGGCTCCGCAGACAAAAAGCGTCCGGCTTGTCGACGGATTTACAATTGGGTCCGTTGGATCCAGCTTGATGATGGTTATCCACGGCGATCCTCCGGAGAGCCCGTTCTGTCCGATCTGCTGATGAGTGACTCCTCCATCGGTGGACTTTCGAATGTTAGTAGGAAGTCCGTTCTGCGAAGAGAAATAGAAAATTTTTGGATCGGTCTGGTCAATTGCGACCTGAGTTCCATCGCCCCAGGGAATGTGCCGCCAGACACCAGCGGCGTTGCGATAATAGACGCCATTATCCTGGGCTCCACCTGCGGCAATATCTCGGTCCCGCTCCGCAATGTCTATGTCATACATTTGCGTGATCGCGAGAGCTCCTGATCTGAATTCCCAAGTGGCTCCTCGATCAATTGATCGGTACACTCCTCCGTCATTCGCAAGATAGAGCACGGCTGCACTGTTTGGATCGAACGCTAGATCTTGCTGGTCGGCGTGAACACCCGCGGACGCGGAAGCCCAATCTGCAGAGGCTGCTCCTCCGTTTGTCGTTCGTTGGAGACCGATATTGTTTCCCGCGTAGATCACGTTCTCGTCTGTGGGGTCAACGGCGACCACCGAACACCACTCGTCGAAGGATACGGACGCAACATTGGCCGCAAGCTCAGGCCAAGTTGCTCCGCCGTCTTGTGTTCGGAAAATGCGGCTGCCATTGGGGCCCAGTTTCGCTAAAATACAGTTAGATCCATTCGCTCCGCTGCGACCGATTGAAAGCTTTATCCACCCTGCACCTCCACCTGAAGGCAATTGGCCGGCGGCATCGAGGCGAGTGAACGCGGGCGACATTCCAACCTGTATCCCGCCCGTGACCGTTTCATAGACGCCGTCGAGATGAACCCCTACGTATAGCCGGTCCGGATCGTCATGGGCAATCACGATATCTGTTACGGTTGCGTCGAAGAGAGAGTCTTGGCCCGGATTGGCAATCCAACTGAGACCACCATCGTCTGAGCGGTGCAAGCCCTGATCGCCAGCGAGGTAAAGTATGTCTGGATCGGTTGGATGGACGACAATAGCAGAGAACCGAGTGCTTGAAACCTTGGTCGCGATGCTCCAATGGGTGCCGCCATCGGTTGAGCGATAAAGGCCGATGCCTCCCCATGCTGGATTCCAGCCGTCAGCGTCCTCACCGGATGCCGCATAGATGATGTTAGGGTTCGATGGTGCGAACGCAACCGCGCCGATAGTGAGCGTCGGCTGTAACTCCATAAGAGGTCGCCACGTTATCCCCGAGTTGTCGGACCGCCACACTCCACCCCCAGCCGCACCGGCGATCAAGATGTTGCCCTTCGTCGGGTGTACGGCCAACTGTGTGACCCGACCAATCCCGCTGAATCCAGCTGCTGGAGTAGGCCCAATCGATCTCCAAAGTGAACACCGACGGCGATGGATCCAGCACCACTTGATGAGGGGCGGCATGATAGGTATGCCGTCCACAACGTCGATCTCTCCAAGAAACCTGTTCAGGCATCGGTTGCATATGCTTCGAGGATCACCTGGCTCGATTCCAGGTGGCAGACCTAAGCCTCCCTCTAGGCTCGAGATGTCACCACCGTACCCTGGTGGAAAGGACAATCCCGCACGGCTGAAGATCTGTGGATCCTGGATGGTGGCAAAATCAGGTGCACACAGGATCAGCTGACATATGCGGTCGACTGTGCCGATCCTGACTTCCTCTGAGCTCGTCATGTTGCTTCGAGCCGTTGAGTCCAACAAAACATACTTCCAGTGCGAGCATAGGAGGTCATAAGCTAGCCGGAGCCACGGGTGCTTAGGGAATGCAAACGCTTGAATAAGCGCACGTTCGCCCGGAACCTGACCAACTAAGATCCCTTCGTTCGGTAGAAACTCGAAAGGCCCCAGCAATCTTGGCGCCCGGCGGATTTGAACGTCGGCTCCAATCACCTCACTGAGGTCAAGATACTCTGCCACTTCCGCCGGTACAGGGATCACAATGAATGCTGACTTATCTTTCGTCTCAGGGATCTCGATGGGTGGGGTAAGTGCACTGAGACCCTCAATCTTTTCAGCTCTGCGGATTCGCAACTCGCGTGGCTTTCCGTTGCCCGTGACTAGCAGCGGCGCATTGATCTGGTCCGCCGGTAACCGGGCCTTGGCGAGGAACTCGAGGGCGCGGTCGCGCAGATGGGGTTCGACCACTCCGCGTTCATTCATTCTTTCGACAACATCCAAGCCGGCGCGAAGCCGGCGCAATGAACTAGAGTCTGCTTTGTATCCGGTACGCTCAGTGAACCATCGAGTGCGGCCCACGACTCCTGGCTCTATTCGTATCGGACGGACTGCCTCGTCCCGATCGCGCAACTCTCGGCCTTTTCTTGATTTCGCTGCCCGCCCTACAGGCTGCTGCTTCTTAACCATGTGACCCCTCCATCGAGTGTGCTGCACGGGCGAGGTCCGCAATTGCTGCTAGCTAGAGCAGTCGCGGTTCTGACAGAGCCAGCGCACCAACGCTATCTCTTTGTTCCAGAAGCGATTCCCGTCACGAATCATTATCTGATGCGGGGCCCGTTGCTCTAGTGTTTTGCAGAGCGCTGGCTCGCAGCGTCATTATGAAGTAGAAATCCTTCATGCTGAACTGATCGTCAACGAGGTGCGGACTCGTTTCTCGTCCAAAGGGATCGCGTTTGCTGTGCAACCCAATCCAAGACAAACCACGTCACTAGGAAGGCGAGGCATTCAAGCAGGAAACTATGAAATTTGTAGAAGAGCTCAGCGATCAGAATTGAGATCAAGAACGCGGGAGCCTGGATGACAGCTAGATCGATAAGTTTTGATGACTTCAGAAGCGTGAACACGTTTTCCCCCTATGGTTAAGTCTGAAACTCAGCGTTTTAAGCAACAGAACGCTCAGGGGCCAAGTATAGGCGCTTACAAGCATCCAAGCATAACACCACACGTACCCTTAGTCCATGAACTCACTCATACCAGCCGCGATGCTACGTAATCAGAGCCGAAGGTGTCTATCATGACCTTGTTGCACAGATTGAATGCACCCATGACCTGCAATCAAGCGATGCGGGCAGACTTCGGGTGTCCACCCTCGAGCATGCGGTTCAAAGCATGAATTTCGACGGCAATCTCGATAGCGCGCCGGGGTTCCGTCCGCGAGCGTAAGCTCGTGCCAATCACTCGCTTGATGCGGCTTGTGGCGCTCTCCACCAAGGCTCTTTGCGTGTACCCGGACCGCTTCTGCCAGCCCCTGCGCCCATGCTCAGCGATACTATGGAGATGCCGATCGCGCTGGGTGGGAGTACTCTCTGCCGCATCACTCAGCACTGCCATTGATTGGGGTGAGACGATCACGTCGGCATCCGGATGGCGCTTGGCAACAGTATCGTAGACGCCGACCTGATCGTAGGCACCATCGCCAATGAGTGAGGCGAGGATCTGCCCGGTCTTAGCATCGACACCGATGTGCAGCTTGCGCCAGGATCGTCGTCTGCGGGTACCATGTTTCTCGACCAGCCACTCGCCAGCTCCACACAGCTGCAGCCCAGTGCGGTCGACCAACAGATGCACCGGCCCAGTGCGTGGGATTGGTTTTGCCACCTCGAGGGTCTCGGCGCGACGGCTGAGGGTGCAATGATCCCACACGGCCAGTTCAAGACCGAGGAGCCTCAGGATCGCGCCAATCAAGCCATCGGTCTGACGCAGCGCCAGCCGGAACGCCGCCCGGAGCGTCAGGGCTGTCCTGATCGCCAGGGCTGAGTAATGCGGCTGTGCACTGCGTGAGGTGCGGGGCTCAGCCCGCCAGGCGGCAATGGCTTCCTCGGTGAACCGGACCCTGAGACTGCCCCGCTGGCGCACGGCTGCATCGTACTCTGCCCAGTTCGTCACCCGGTGCTGCTTCGGAATGTGGTGACGGCGAGTGGCATCAGCTTTGAAGGGCACAGTCGAAATCTCTGGTCAGAAGCCGAATAGGCCTTACGCTACCCAGCTGCGGTTACCAAATCGCTCATCTATGCAAAAGGCGGATCTCCGGCACCAGCTGGCGTCTGAGCGCCATCGCTGGTTGAGGTTCTCAGTTTGGGAAGGGTGATGAATGACGTAGTGCAAACCCGTCGAGCCGAAATCAGGAAAACCCGCGACGTTGTCAGAGCCTCGAGCTCGATAATGTGATTGAGACCTGATTGGCGGACTTCCATCAGGGGCCGCGGTCGCATGAACCGCATCAGCAGGCCGTACATATGACCGCACCCGACCATTTTGCAGATACGTTCAACAAAACCCTTACCAGCAGGGAGCGTCTACATACGACAACACGCTTATGTTCCCCTTCTTAGCGCTTCGTATCCAACTCAGGCGCCTGCAGCGGTGCGGGAATACAAATCGGGACGTATGTGGGTTCCGATTCGGTTGGATGTAATAGGCTGCAGTAGCGGATTTTTATGTAGTCGGGGCTGCCAAAGGGCCGTGGAAGAGTGCCGCCTGAGCATTGAAAAGTGTCCCTGAGAACTTCATCCACCGGGATGCAGCACAGCCAGACTTCACGACCCGCGATACCGCTTGTCTCGTAGCTGTGAGAGTAACTTCCTCTCAGACAGGCATTGCTCTCGATGTTGCCACTGGGCACCCGCCGTGGCCGAAACTCCAAGGATCTGTCCAATTGTATTTCACGCATATGAATTCGCGTAGGAGGTATTCGATCCGACCTTACCTCACCCCCAGCGCTCTCTATTGCTTTGGGGGCTGCCTTCGCCAGTATATCTGCTGGTAAAGGTTCGCCTTTCCGCAACTTTGGAGCTTCCGGAGCGGGTGGTTCAGGACGGCCAAGCTGATCTTCTCCAGAGAACACTGCCACTGCGGCATCCCGGGGTTCTGGAGCTTCCGCGCGTTGCTGATTGCGCTCGCGCTCAATTTGGCCGACAAAATCAGCTGTGCGGTCGACTGACCATGTCTCCGACCCACGAGCGCCGGTAACCTGGAACCGCCCATTACGGACAATATAGGCCGTGCCATGCGAAATCAGAAACGTGTCCCGCGGCCGACCTTGCAGGTCAAGGCCTGAATCCGGCGCGAGTACCAGCAGCATTTCTTGTCCCTGTGCACGATCAATCAAGACATGGTTCCGGCTACCACTGAGCACGCGCACGTCAAACGTGTCAGGCAGCACACCCTTGAGCAGTCTTTCTGTATGCAGTCGATAGTGGTGGTATTCTTCACTGTAGGCTGGTGCGTGGTCGATGTCCCCCGGGATTGCTTCGAATGCCTTCTTGCTCGTGCCCACCAGGTTGCCGACCCTGGCAAGTACGATGATCGGCTCGGCTCTTAGTAGGACGTCAAAGCTAGGAGGCTCTGACGGAGCCGGGTAATGAGCCTGCGCCTGTAGGTCAGGAAATAATGATCCAAAAAGCGCGAAGGGGAGCACTAGTACAATGCGGTCGAAATAAGCGCTAAATGTCATAGGCTTTCCCTCCAGCGCACTACTCCCGAGCAAACCACGTCACAATTTCCGTACCGGTTGGCGTCGACCAGCCAGAGTTTACAGCCATGCCAGGACCAACATGACTAGTACTTCCGGTGATATGCAGGAAGCCGGCGGGACAACCTCCCGCAGTAATCTGCATAGAGTCGAGGGAAGTGGCAAAATCCTGCTCGCGGAATCCCTGAACAAATATGCGGGTATCAGCGTGCCAGGCCAAATCCGGTGTGACCCGGCTGTGTTGTCCTTGGATGCACACAGTGCCGGCACTCACGATGCCAGCGGGCGAGATTGTGCATGTGCGCGTGCGCAGCTTGTTCTGTCCATATTCCCAAATGCCCTTCTCACCAGCCCAAACGAAACTATACCAGCACTGGCCTGCATCATTGGCCTCGATTGCGACACCATCATGCACACGGTAGAAGTCATCGACACGGTGGGGAGTCGACCACGAGTCACCATTATCAAACGAGACGCTGGCGTAGATGTAGCCGGTATCGTTCTGACTGGATTCGTCGTAGTTTACCCAGAGTACTATCCACGCACGCCTTCCTCCAACGACAGCGGTAGCGATGCCGGGGGTTGCGGCGGTTGTAGCCGTGGGGAAGTTGGTATAGGCCCAGCTTGCTGCGTTGTCGCGTGACCGTATGATGCGCACGCGGTTGTCATCGTTGCGACCGTCGACTACAGCCCACATCCATGTATCATGGTGATCCGACTCCATAGCAGTGCCATAGCGCGGTCGCGGATGCACGCTATAGAGAAACCAATTCGCGGGATCAAAAGTGACGCCGTCGCCACGGATCCAGGTGAGATTATTGCTAGGCGTGGTCCAGCCGATGACATAGTCGCCTGTGCTGCTGTTACCCGCAGCCGCAATTTTGTTGGTCGTGCGAGCGAAGGTACTGCCGAAGCCCGTAATGTCGTTGCCCAGCGTCGACCAACTCGCTCCGCTGTTATAAGTCGCGAGTTGGCGCAAACGATCATCTGTGCGCAGGCGATAGATGGCACGAATATCCGAAACGTCACCGGACCATGGGCCATAATGCGATGTCCAAGTATAGCCTCCCATGATATTCTTGGTGCTGCTACTGTGATCAAGGCCGATTGTATGCTGTAATTCGTGCATCATCACGGCATGCAGGCTTATTTCCCCTGAGTTGGGCCAGAATGGCGTGAAGTTCCACGGGGTGAGATCGCAGGCATTCTTGGCGTGGACGATGATAATTAGCCGGTCCGGAAAAGAGCCGAATGTCGATGCCAAGCGATTGTCTGCGCAGACATGCTTTTCGTTGGCCGAGATAACGATCTCGCCCGATCCTGCGTCAACGTTATCAGTATAGCCGAAGAACTGCGGACGAACGTCAACGCCGAGAACATGATTGAGGCGCGTATAGGCGTTGATCACTACATTGGTGAAAGGATCTTTCCATGCTGCCGGGAATCCGTTCGCTTCGAACGATCGCCAGTTAATGAGAACTCGTGGGCGCGAGCCCTCGCTATAAGTGATGCGATCCTGGCCGGCAGCCGGCAAGCTCATCAACCCAATTATTGCTGCTGCAGCAATTGACCATATACGCATCGGGATTTCCCCAATGGTAGAAGTAAAAGCAAATATTAATTCAATAGTGCTGCGGATGCAAGCTTGGCGGATCTGTCGCAAATTAGAATCGGCACCCAGAAGGTAGAGGGGAACCCTAGTTGCATTGTTGCACGGGTAGGCGATTTGTCTTCCGAGACTGGAACACATAGAAGAATGGCGCCTTCCAGATCTCGCATTCGACCGTGCCGTTCAAGATCCGTGCCGCTTGCCGCCACCGCATTCCCAAGCAGCAGTACTGGGTCGCGAAGTGGGCGGAGTATGGCGCGCCGGTGATGTCACGGTAACGTTTGGTGAGCGGCTTGTGGCTTAAGAGCCGCAGCATGACCAATCCCATCAGCTACAAGCGCCACCAGTTTCCGTGCGAGATCATCGCCCATGCGGTCTGGCTGTATTTCCGGTTTCCCCTGAGCCTGCGGGTCGTGGAGGAGATGCTGCTCGAGCGCGGCATCATCGTGTCCTACGAAACGATCCGTCGGTGGGGCAGGAAATTCGGTCCAGAGTATGCCCGGCGCCTCTGTCGCAAGCAGCGGAGTCCTCATTATGTCTGGCATCTCGATGAGGTTGTGATCAGCATCGCGGGTAAGAAACACTGACTCTGGCGGGCTGTCGACCAGGACGGATGGTTCTGTCGCAAATCCGGATCAGAGACGAGAAAGGATCAGGTGCTTGTGGAGAGCTCACGCGGCGAGCAGATCGAATTGCTCCGCGAGTGAGGGCTGTGGATTGCAGGCGTACTTCGCCTGTCCTTTCCGCATCATGTGAACCATCTCGATGCCGCTCAAGATCGTCCGAGCGGACGCCATCGACTTGAACCCGAGCATCGGCCGAACCCGCCGTTTGATAGCGCGATGATCCTGTTCAATGCGGTTGTTGAGATATTGACTGTGCCGGATCCGGATCGGCTTCAACTGGCGTCTTGACCGATCCTGGAGCCGGCTTTCCGTGTCGCAGCTCAGAATGGCCTCTCGGTTGGTCTGGCTGCCGTCGATGACGATCCGCTCCGGACGGCCATGCCGCTTCAGAGCCTTGCGCAGGAACCGCTTGGCCGCCGCCAGATTGCGCCGTTCGCTGAACCAGAACTCGACCATGTCGCCATGGCTATCGATGGCACGGTACAGGTACGTCCAGCGCCCACGGACCTTGATGTAGGTTTCATCAATGTGCCATTTCCCGCTGACGGGCCGTTTGTGTCGATTGAACCGCTGCAGCAGCTCGGGAGAGTAACGAACGACCCAGCGATGCACCGTGGCATGGTCGACCGAGATGCCCCGCTCGGCCATCATCTCTTCCAAATTGCGGAGGCTGAGATTGTAGGCGAGATACCACCGCACACAGAGCAGGATCACCGAGCGATCAAAATGCCTGCCCTTGAACATGCCACCCTCTTCCCTGAAGCCGAGGAGGCTATAGCTGAAACTCTGAAACAAAATGTTTGCGACACATCCCATGTGGAGATGCTGGAGTTCAGGATTGGCGACCGGGTCACCTTCCAGCCGCCGGGCCAAGGGCCACTTGAGGGCATGCTGACACGCTACAACAAAAAGACCGTGACAGTGATCACCGACACCGGGCAGACGTGGAATGTCTCGCCCACACTCCTCAGCAGGATCAAGCCAGCCAAGGGTGCCAACACAGCTGAACCCAAGGTGGTCCCCCTGAATAAGCGCTGATGCGAGAGGGTCGATGAGATCCAGGGGAGCATGACCATGTGTGGGCGGATCTGCCCGACGACCTGATGGAAGGTGCTTCACAATAAACAGAGCTTGGTTGGGACGGGTGCTTGCCCCCTGCAGATCGAAACCTGCGGACCGCCACCCCAGGTGGCCTCATGCTTTCCTCCGCAAGCACAACCAACACGGTCGATCCCACCTCTTGAGCCGTTCCGGCTACCCTGGACGGAGCCAGATGTCCGGCTCAATGCCGCAGCTGCTGTTTCAGCCGGATCTCTCCAGCAAGGCATAGCGTTTCATCTCTGGCCTGAGCAGGAATGGTCAGTGATTGCAATTCTGGCCGCCCGGCGATTTCCCGGATGAGCTTGGCCCGGATCGCCTCCATGAACTGGGCCGGATCCTGCACCGGGATCATAAAGGATCCGGGTCCGCCGATCACACACTCGCGGAAGTAGCCGTCGAGGTTCTCCATCTCGGGGAAGACGGACGGCCGATGGATCATGATCGGCAGACCGTTGATGACGATCCCCCGTGCCAAAGCGTCGTCCCGCGCCCACGTCACCGGACGCCCCTTGTTGTTCGGTCCGTCACCCGAGATGTCGATCGCCTGCCGGGTAGCTTCCATGTGACTGTCCTCCAGCAGCCGCATGCCGAACTCAATTACTCCGGAAAGCGAGGTGAAGCCTCCACTATGCAGTGGCGCCTGGGACAGGAGATCCGCGAATATGATCGCGTCTGTTGGCTGTTTGATGACGGTCCAGGGAATGACGACGGACTGCTCTGTCTCTCCGGCCCATTCGATGTATGTGACGGCAATACGGCCCAGTACACCGCGGCGGACGGCATCATACAGGGCAGGGGAGCGGAAGGCCTCGATGAAGCCGGCCCGCTGCAACTCCTGTTCCACCGGCTCCATGGAGGCCGACACATCGACGGCCAGCACCAGCGAGAGATCAACGGCGAGTTCGGCGCATGCGCCCGATCCTGATGCGGCAAGCACCCCCGCCGCCAGGAGCACGGGACCGAGAAAGGATCGGGGCTGGTTCATCGCAGCAATGGCATGGCCGCCACCTCCGCTCATTCATCCGTCGAATACATCCTGACGATCTCCGGTCTGAATCCGGATCAATTCCTACCGAACAGGCAGGCCGTACTGGAGGCCGCCCTTGGTCCAGAGCGCGTTCTGGCCGCGCTTGATCTTGAGCGGCGAACCCTCGCCGACGTTGCGCTCGAAGCTCTCGCCGTAGTTGCCCACGTGCCTGATGATGCGCACGGCCCAGTCGTTGGTCAGGCCGATGGCCTCGCCGAACTTGCCCTCGGTGCCGAGCAGGCGCTTGATCTCTGGATTGGCCGAGGTCTTCATCTGCTCGATATTGGCCTTGGTCACGCCGAGCTCCTCGGCATCGAGCATGGCATTGAAGGTCCAGCGCACGATGTCGGCCCACTGGTTGTCACCCTGGCGCACGGCCGGCCCGAGCGGCTCCTTCGAGATGACCTCCGGCAGGATCACGTGATCGTCCGGGTTCGAGAGGGTCAGCCGCGCGGCATAGAGGCCAGAGATATCGGTTGTCATCGCATCGCAGCGGCCGGCCTCATAAGCCGCCTTCGCCTCCGTCGCATTCACGAAGCTCACCGGCTGATACGTCAGGCCATTGGCGCGAAAGTAGTCAGCGAGGTTGAGCTCGGTCGTGGTGCCCTGGTCAGTGCAGACCGACTTGCCGTTCAACTCCTTGGCTGAGGCAAGTCCGAACGTCTTGCGGACCATAAAGCCCTGGCCGTCGAAGTAGTTGATGGCCGGAAACTCGAGGCCGACCTGGGTGTCACGCGCCATGGTCGCTGTCGAGTTGCGGGCAAGCACGTCGACCTGTCCGGACTTGAGGGCCGTGAAGCGGTCCTGGGCCGAGAGCGGGACGAACTGCACCTTGGTCGGGTCGTCGAAGATGGCGGCCGCGAGGGCGCGGCAGAGATCGACGTCGAGACCGGACCAGTTGCCCTGCGCATCCGGCGCGCCGAAGCCGGGGGCGCCCCGGTTCGAGCCGCAGGTCAGGACGCCCTTCTGCTTCACGCTGGCCAGCGTCGCCTGGGCCGAGGCTCCCGTGGCGGCGAGCACCGCCATGGTGATCGCGAGGGCCGCCGATATCGAAATCCTCCTCATGATCTTGCCTCCCTCCGCTCACTGGTCGGCCGCGCTGGGAACTTCCGACGGCGGCACGTCGGCCCGGCTATCCAAGCCCTGCCAGCTCCAAACCGCGCTCGTAGTGCTCCAGGTCAGCCGCATGCTGAAACCGGGCCGGCAAGCGAAGCCACCCGATCGCGCCGCCCACCGCCCGCAGCTCCTCCTCGCCCAGGCGCTGACGCAGCGCTTCCCGCATCCGATTAGCATGCATGGCTGCTTCGTCCGTGCGTCCAGCATAGGCTGCCGCAGCGGCCAGCCAGCCCCGGTTCGTGGTAATCCGATCCGGCGACTGCCGCATCCAGAACAGCGCATCCTCATAGCGGCGGCCGACGAAGCAGGATTTGCCCATCTGTTCAACTGAGACCGCCGGGAAGTATGGGTTGAACCGGATCGACTGCTCTGCCTGCATGATGCCGCGCTCGGCTTCTCCCGCATAGGCATACTCCAGGCCCGTATAGCCCAGGGTCTCGACGTCACCCGGACTGAGGGTGACAGCGCGGTCGAGGTGCACGTGGGCACCTGCGAAGTCGCGCCTGTACTGCAGGAGCAGTCCCATCATCCAGTGGCCCTGAGGATCGAGAGGGTCGAGGGCGATCGCTTGCTGTGCGTGGATGATCGCTCTCTCCCGTCGCTCCTCCTCCTGCAAGGGACTGATGCCCCCGGCGTGCATGATCGCGCAAGCCAGCCCGGCATGCGCCATGGCAGAATTCGGGTCCTGCTCGAGCGCACGGCTGAAGAACTGGAGCGCTTGGATTTGAGCCGCATGCAAGGTCGAGCGTTGGTACTCCCGGCCACGCAAGCAGTGCTCGTAGGCGCTCAGCGAATGGATCTCGCGGTGACGGATCCGCTCCAGCTCTGCCTGTTCGACGTGAACTGGGATGCTCGCGACGATAGCTTTGGCCGCAGTCTCTTGGAACTGTGGCAGCTCCTCCCAGTCGCCCTGGTAGCGCTCCGCCCAGAGTTGACGCTGCGAGGCGTTGTCGACGAGCTGGACGGTCACGCTCAAGCGGTTGCCAGTGCGCCGAACACTACCCTCGATCGTGTAGCGGGCGCCGAGCTGGCGCAACCGGGCCTCGGGATTAGGGTCGCGACCGAGTGCGAAGGACGTGTGCCGGGCCAGGACACCGAGCCGGCGGAAGCGCGCCAGATCGGCGATCACGTCCTCGGTCAGGGCCGCCGGCAGGCTGACCAGCGCCTGGTCCTCGGAGAGGTCCCGGAAGGGCAACACGGCCACGAGGGGCTTGCCGTCCGCGGGCAGGTCGCTGCGGCCCAGAACCCAGGCGGCATTGAACGGCTCCGGGGCAGAGCGCCCACTGGTCTGGCTCACGGCCCGGGCGAGTTGCTCGACCTCGGCTCCCGGCCGGATCTGGAGGTCACGCTCAAGGCGGACGCGAAGTTGGCCATAGCGCCCGGCCGCGAGCGCACGTTCGCCCTGAGTCAGATGCAGCCGCATCAGTGCTGCATGCATGCGCTCGCAGTAGGGGTCGATCACGAGATAACGCTGGGCGCAGGCCTTGGCCTCCGTCACCTCGCCGCGCCACAGCCGGAGCGAGAACAGATTCCAGAAGGCCGAGCGCGCCACCTCGCG
Source organism: Microvirga sp. HBU67558 (assembly GCF_018069605.1). Classification (NCBI taxonomy): domain Bacteria; kingdom Pseudomonadati; phylum Pseudomonadota; class Alphaproteobacteria; order Hyphomicrobiales; family Methylobacteriaceae; genus Microvirga; species Microvirga sp. HBU67558. The sequence goes on from NZ_JAGPUP010000469.1 coordinate 13,949, forward strand.
CAGGCGCTCCCGTTCGGGCAGTAGCCAATCCTCGTATTCGGAGCTGAGATCGCCCGCATCCGACAGGAGATCGCCGCAGTACAGATCGCAGGCTGCGGTGAGGGCTTCGAGTGTCCCTTCCGCCGCGAGCGCCTCGAAGCGCACGACATCGACGGCCACGCGATCCGGGTCAAGCCAGAGCGAGCGGCTGTTGCTATGGAGCGGCCCTTCGTTTCCGCCAAGGATCGTTCTGAGCTGGTGCAGGACGAAGCGCAGGTTGCCCTGGGCATGCGGCGGGTCGGAGTCCGGCCACAGCAACGCCTGGAGGGTGTCGCGCCGATGCTTCGTGCCGGGGTGAAATGCCAAGCGCGCGAGGAGCTGGGGCCCCTTCTCGCCCGCGAGTTTGATGGGTCCGCGGTCGGGATGCCGCAGGCGAAGCCCGCCGAGCAGTGCGATCTCGAGTTCCGTCATGGAGGCCTCGGACGCTGTCGCAGCAGGACCAGTCTAGCACCGCGTCAGGATCCGCGAAACGCCCGGAGGCCTCGCCTCACGCCTGTCTAACGCTCCGTCGGCTCAACTCCCGCAAGCACCGCACGCGGGAGGATCGATCCATGAGGAAAGCTTGCTCGCTCCAAGGCCACGACGACACGATCGGCAGCCTTTGGGACGCCCTTCGTCTCGCCCGTATGATCGCTCTGGTCGCTTGTGGCCTCGCGTTGGCGTTGGCCGCCATTGGCCCTGCTCTGGCCCGTTCGGCCGGATCCGACGAATGCCTTGAGAGCGAATGGATCGCCGAGGCACGAGCCTTCGTCATCGGGGAGACGGGCATCCAAGCCCCCGGGATTTGCGTTCGCCTGGCGCCGAAGGAGCGTCTGGACGGGCTCGTGTTCCCGATGACCCTCGGTGAGTCTCACAGCGAGGCTGTGGCTGCCGTCTACGTTCCGACCACGCGGGAGATCCTGCTCGCCGACGATCTCGATCCCGACACCCCGCTCGCGCGCAGCTATCTCGTGCACGAACTGGTGCATGCGCAGCAGTTCGCGAGCCGGGCGCACGAGCGCGCCTCATGCCCAGGGGCGCTGGAGGCGGACGCTTATGGCCTCCAGGCCCTCTATCTCCGCACCCGGGGCCTGCGGGAGGAGGCGTTCCTGCTCCAGGTTCTCGGCCTGTTTCAGGGTGCCTGCGGCTATTCGGACTGATTTCTCCAGCCGCGTGCCGGCGAATCATCCCTGGGGCCATGCGCAGCAACTCAGCGGGACAGTACTCATTTCGGGCATCGACACGACAGCCGGGATTGTCCCGTCAGCCCGCTGCTCAAGTTCAATCGGTACGAAACCACCGTGGGCGAAGCGCCGGCGGAACGGGAGCTTGGGATGCTGAGCGGACCGCGCCTCATGACCCACCCTGATGCTGGCAGGCGGGATGCTGCTCGCGAACGGCGCGGCTCCGGCCGAAACCCGGGTCGATCTCGCGCTGGTGCTGGCGGTCGATGTCTCCTTTTCCATGGAGCCGGATGAGCCAGACCTCCAGCGACACGGCTTTGCCGAGGCACTCCAGTCCCCCGAGGTTCATCGGGCGATCCGTCAGGGCATGCTGGGGCGCATCGCTGTGGTTTACCTCGAGTGGTCCGGGGCGTTCGATCAGCAGATCGTCGTCCCCTGGACCATCATCGAGCAGCCCGCCGATGGCGTGGCCTTTGCCGAACGGCTTTCGCGGAGTCCGGTCCACCGCATGGGCTACACCTCGATTTCGGGGGGCATCGACTTCGGTGTCCGGCAGCTTCGTCAGAGCGGCGTGCAGGCGGATCGGCAGGTGATCGACATCTCGGGCGATGGAGCCAACAACACGGGCCGAACCGTGACCCCTGCACGCGATGGTGTCTTGACCCAGGGCATCACCATCAACGGCCTGCCGATCATGCTGAAGCGGCCCGACGGCATCTGGGATATCGACAACCTCGACCTCTACTTCCGCGACTGCGTCATCGGAGGACCGGAGGCCTTTCTGGTTCCGGTGCGGGAGAAGGCGCACTTCATCAAGGCTATCACGGCCAAGATCATCCGGGAGATCACGGACCAGTGGCAGCCTCGCTCGCTGCTCCAGCCTGCCCAAGCTGACGCATCGACGAACTGCTTGGCTGGCGAGCGGCGGAGACACCAGCCGACAGCCAGGTGACCAGGACATAGCGGTCGCAGGGGATGGCCGGCGTCCGTGGGCTATCCCGCCGCAAGCGGCGCTTCTCCAAGGCACCATTCGCCAACCCGCTTCCTCCGGGCCTTGAGCGACAGGATCCTCGTTCGGGAGTACAATGCCCGGAGTAGCGTTTCCCGACGCTCCGATGAGCGCCGCCAGCCTATCATTCGGGAGAGCGGCTGATGTCTCTCAGGCTTGATCTCTTCACGGCGATGGCCCTGCTTGGTTCCGCGCCGCCCACTGAGGCTCACGACATCTACTCGCCTCTCAGGGACAGGTTAGGGCACAGTTGCTGCCACGAGGGCGACTGTCGACCCGCGCCCTATCGGGTGACGCCGACGGGTGTGCAGATGTTGGTCGAGGGACAGTGGATCGGGGTACTAGACTTTACGATCCAATATCGGGTGCTGCTCGGGGATACGGGTGAAACGGACGGGGGGCATTGGTGCGGGCGGTTCGAGAACGGACCTGGCTTCATGATGGGCTATGCCACCTACTGCGCCATCCTGCCGCCAAACCCAACGGCGATTTTCGAACCCGCGTTTGCCATTCGTGAGAGGTCCATCCGACCCGTCCCATGACGAAGCCTGCCCTTGGGAGGTGAGAGGGCGGACGGGTCCCACAAGGCCAACCAAACCGGCTGCCTGCTACCACAGACGGGCATTTGCTGTCGGCGAAGGCGAGCGGCCTCCCGCCTTAAGATTGCCTCTGGTGAAATCAGGAAACAGGCGGAAAGAGGTATCCTGAAGGGAAGGCGACCACTTCTTTATTGTGGTCTTCCGGTATCCGCCCGGATTGTTGCAAGGACCATGGCTGAGGCTTGGGCTAGGGCGTGTCTCTCGGCTTCCGTGAATGCCGACACATCCATTGCGCCGATCTTGGGGGCTCCGCTCATGGCTTGGGTAGCGAACTCGATGAGGGCCTTCTTAGCGCATCTCTGGCCGTCCTCAGGGCCCATCTCGATGAGCATCTGAGAAACGCTATGCGTCAGGTCGCCCGCTACCAATTCGACAAGATCGTCATGGTCCATCGGCGCTTCCTCCCTGATGTTGTTTTTAGGCTTCTCAGTCTGTCAGAAAGAAAGGCAAAGATGAGTCCACAAGTGGGCAGCACGAAAGCTTCAGCGCAAAGCAAGGAGGGGGCGTACAGAGTCAGTTCTTGGGTTCTCCAAGTGGAGTAAGAGTGAGGCGAGCAGTGTCACAGCCGCCTGAACGGCCACTCCAATTGCCGCGGTCCACCCGAGAGTCGCTAGGGCAGACATCATAGGCGTCTTATCTGCTGAGATGACAGCCCACATCCTGGGGCGCGCCTTGGTGGGCAAGGACCGGGACCCGAGGGAGCCGTGGAGGATGGTCGCTTGCCTGAGCCCTAACGGCAAAGAGGTGGTGAACCGGTTGCTGGAGACCGTGGCTCCTTAGCTGAATGATAGGAATTAGATCAAGGAATCAGGGCCGCGGGACTAAAGCTTGGCTTTGAACCGGTCAGGCGCTATGCGGAGGTATGCTCAAGCTTGAACAAGGTCTATCCGGCCAAACCCGCGAGGCGAACGGCCCTGCACTGCATCAGCGAGAAGAACTCGCAAGACTGACGGATGACATCAACGACCTTAAACAGCGCATCTCTGATCAAATCGCCCTCATTCAGGACCTCGCCTGGGAAGCCCAGGGCACGGCATCCGCCAAGGCGGAGCTGCACGAGATGCAGGAGACGCTCAGGGACTGGTACGCCCATCGCGACTTGCTAGTGAAGCTCCAGACTTTGGAGCCGCAACCGACTTGAACTTGGAGTCTTACTTGCCATCAAAGATGATACTTGAAAGGGTGGTCTATGCCCGCACATTCGAAGGCTGGCTTACAGTTCATCCCATCAATTTCCTGAGATTTCCAAGGTTTTCAAATCGTTTGCGGCGGCTCCATGCGGCACGACCGCCCATGTCCACTTTATCGTCATCCAATCTGCCGATTTGGATCAGGGTTATAATTCGCTAAGCTAAAGAAAGACTCGGCTTCGACTCGGGAGGCATTCCGAAGATCGGCGTAGTCAGCATAGGTTGGGGTGAGAACGCTTTCTAGCGTGGTCATCACTGCCACGGTGGCATTGACCACTTCATCTAAATCAACACCCTTGACATCATCAATCGCCTTCTTGCGCTCAGCTTGTGTTCGGAAAATTGGATGGGCGATTTTCTTGTCGCGATGATTTCTGATCCGTTCAAGTGCCTTGCCGCTTTCGATCTCGAAAATCAGGCTGAGGCAACTTTCTAGCTCTTCGATCCTTGCCTTAAAGTTCGGTGGAGGCAGAACCGGTTTATCCTCCTGCTCACGCATGTCGACCGGAGCCAGAATTTCGCCGTCCAGAATTCCTGCAACTGGCAACTCGACCCGAGGCTTACTATGCGTAGCCAAGTTCTGTAGCACGAGAGGAAATACCTCTCGATCGCGTAGAAGCGCTGCGATTGTGGGCAGGCTGAAGCTGCCAGCATCAAATTTGTCCCACAAACGACAAAGCTGCACGACTTCGTAATAAAGTACAGTCGAAACAAGTGTGCTGCTCGGGCTGTGAGCAGCCTTCGTAATCGAGCGGCCAAAGTCAGACTCGAAGAAGGCGCGTGTCTGCTCATTGAGCCGAATTGTCTCTATGACGAGCGCTGACGTCATGGTTAAGCGGTTTTTCGCTACGAAGAACCGCTCGTCGGCTGTTAGATGCGAGAAGTTCTGAGGTTCGCCAGCCGCCATGTTTTTCCCCGAGAAGTATCAGGGAAGCCTAATCATGGCGACCGATAATCTCAATCGCTTAACAGCGCCCGCTGCTCGGGTTCCATTCGCCACATGGTCACGGATAGCGCACAGGAGTCGGTTCCGGTTCAGGCAGTGGGATGAACTCCGTCTCGTCACCGGGAACGGTGTCGAAGCGGGCTGCCTTCCAATCGGCCTTGGCCTGCTCAATGCGGTCTTGTCGCGACGAGACGAAGTTCCACCAGATGAAGCGAGGTCCGTCCATCGGCTCGCCGCCCAGCATCATGAAGCGGGCATCGCTGCGGGCCCGGATCGTGATGCGGTCGCCGGGCCGGAACACCAGCAGCTGTCCGGGCGGGAACACGTCACCCGCGATCTCGACCTCGCCCGACACGGTGTAGATCGCCCGCTCGTCATAGTCCGGATCCAGCGGCACCGCGGCTCCCGCCTGGAGCGCCACGTCGGCGTAGAACATCGGGCTGGATGTCTTCACCGGGGAGGTGGCACCGAGGATAGAGCCGGCTATCAGGCGCACCGTCTTGCCGTCGCCTTCGAGCACCGGCATCTGCCCGGCCTCATAGTGGACGAAGTCGGGCGTGGTCTCCTCGTCCTTGGCTGACAACGCTACCCAACTCTGGATGCCGAACAGCTTCGAGCCCGTCGTGCGCAACTCCTGGCCTGTCCGTTCGGAATGCACAATCCCACGGCCGGCGGTCATCCAGTTGAGCTCGCCCGGCCGGATCGGCAGTTCGGTTCCCAGCGAGTCCCGGTGCATGATCTCGCCATCGAACAGGTACGTGACGGTCGAGAGGCCGATATGCGGATGAGGCCGCACATCCATGCCGGACCCGAGCAGGAACTCGGACGGCCCCATCTGGTCGAAGAAGATGAAAGGGCCGACCATCTGCCGCTGCGCCGATGGGAGCGCCCGGCGCACCTCGAAGCTACCGAGGTCGCGCGCCCGCGGCACGATGACCATCTCGATGGCCTCACAGGCCAGCTTGTCACCAGGCCGTGGATCGTCAGCGGGATTCCAACTCATCAGATCGTCTCCTTACACGCTTGTGGCGGGTGGGCGAGGGGCTGGGTGGACCAGAGGGCCGGCCCATACCTAAAGGTAATGGGCCGGCTTGTTCAATGACCTGCATACGCGCTTACAGGGTCTGCAGGCCAGCTTCGATCCGTTGGCGCTGCGCTTCCAGGAAGGGCAGCACGGACAGCATCTCGCCGAGCGTATCCATCGGCTCGTCGATGGCAAAGCCCGGCCCGTCGGTGGCGATCTCGAACAGGACCCCGTTCGGCTCGCGGACGTACAGGCTGTGGAACCAGAAGCGGTCGACAGAGCCATATCGGGCTCTCTGGAGATTTCCTTGTTCGTCCTGTCTCTGACGAGGAGTTCGAGCAATTCGATTTATATAGGATTGAACCGGCCTACGAAACGGAGCTGCGATCGGCAACCATGAATCTTATTCAAGCATCGGACCGAGCTTGTGGTTCCTTTACAAGTCGTTAATCCGATCAACGCGCCGTTCTCGAATCATCATCTCAGCCCGCGAACCGACCTTCGAGCCGAATACTAGGCACTCTCGAATCAAGTGCGTAAGTTCGAATCAACCGGAACCGGGCTTTTACATGCGAATTGACTCGGCTTTTTGGGCTAAATGATTCTAGCCAAAGAAGTTTCCCACCGCTGAATCGATCTATTGTGAATGGATTCTTGACGCGCGACTCCACAG